>JBIJCD010000011.1:0-21591 GCA_044344895.1 Pirellulales bacterium
GACGGCCACGACGCCGCTCATCGCCATCCGCTCGTAGTCCTGGGCGGTGCGGGCGATGGCGTGGTAGTGGGGCTGGATGATCTGCATGGTCGGACGGCTCCGCGACGGGTGATTCCGATCGACGTCACTCCCGGGCGAACAGCTCCAGGAGGGCCACGGTCCGCTCGCGGCCCGCCGCGGGCGCGGCGAGCACGGCGATCGCCTCCCGCAGCCGGGCCATCTTCCCGGCGCCGGCCGAGCGGCCCTCGCCACCGCCCGCGTCGCGGGCCAGCGCCGCGTCGTAGCGGTCGAAATGGGCGGCGATCTCCAGCAGCATGTGCCGGCTTTCGAGGAAGTAGTTCTCCGCGACCTGGGCGGCGTCGAGCATGGTGCGACCGTAACGCTGTCGGGACAGTGAGAAGCGGAACGTGGCAGCCTCCATCATAGCCTCCTGCCGGCCCGCGGCAGCGGCCGACGGGGGCCGCCGCCCGGTCCGGCGGCACAACCCTCACAGGCCCACTTTTCCTTGACTTGCTCGGCACCGGCAGTAGCGTGGCCTAGAGCGGCCCGGAGGTCGCCGAGGAGGCTCGAACCAGCCGGCCGATATACGGCACGCAGGCCCGAAGCAGCACGAGGATCAGCCGATGAGGATCACGCTGTTCGGACCCGGCGGCCAGCTCGGCCGCGAGCTCGCGCCGCTCCTGGAACGCTGCGGCCGGCTGACCGCCCTCGACCGCGGCCAGGTCGACCTGGAGCGGCCTGACGCGATCCGCGAGGCCCTGCGGCGCGAGCGGCCCGACATCGTCGTGAACGCCGCGGCTTACACCGCCGTGGACCGGGCCGAGTCCGAGCCGGACCGCGCCCGGAGCGTCAACGCCGAGGCGGTGGCCGTCATGGCGGAGGAGGTCGCCGCCGCGGGCGGCTGGCTCCTCCATTACTCCACCGACTACGTGTTCGACGGCACGAAGACCGGCGGCTATGTGGAGAACGACCCCACGGGGCCGCTGGGCGTGTATGGCGCGACGAAGCTGGCCGGGGAGCGTGCTGTGGCGGCCAGCGGCTGCCGGCACCTGATCTTCCGCACCAGCTGGGTCTACGCGGCCCACGGCCACAACTTTCTCCGCACGATGCTCAAGCTCATGCAAGAGCGGGATGAGCTCGCGGTGGTGGACGACCAGGTGGGCGCGCCGACGAGCGCCGCCTGCATCGCCGGCGTGACGGCCGACGTGATCCGCCAGCTCGGCGGCCAGCGGCAGGATCGGCTGGAAAGCGGCCTCTACCATCTGTCGGCGGCGGGCTGCACCTCCTGGCACGGCTACGCCGAGTTCATCGCCGCCACGGCCCGCGCCGCCGGCCTCGAACTGCGGGTCGCGGCCGACCGCATCCGCAGGCAGCCTTCGTCGGCGCTGCTGCAGGCGGCCCGGCGGCCCGCCAATTCGCTCCTCGACACCTCCAAGCTCCGCCGCACGTTCGGCACGAACCTGCCGCGGTGGCAGGACGACGTGACGGCGACCGTGGCGGCCCTGCTTTCCCCGGCGGCATCGGCATGAATCGCAAAGGCATCATCCTGGCGGGCGGCAGCGGCTCCCGCCTGCACCCGGTCACCCGCGGCATCTCCAAGCAGATGCTCCCGGTATACGACAAGCCGATGATCTACTACCCGCTCAGCGCGCTGCTGCTCGCCGGGATCAGGGAGATCCTCGTCATCTCGACCCCGGTCGACACGCCGCGGTTCCGCGACCTGCTCGGCGACGGCGCCGACTGGGGGCTGCGAATCGACTACGCCGTGCAGCCGCGGCCGGAGGGCCTCGCGCAGGCGCTCACGATCGGCGGCGATTTTCTCGACGGCGGCCCGGCGGCGCTCGTCCTCGGCGACAACATCTTCTACGGTCACGGGCTGGCACAGCGGCTCCAGGCCGCCTCCGCGCGGACCGGCGGCGCTACGGTGTTCGCCTACCCGGTCGCCGACCCCAGCCGCTACGGCGTGGTCGAGTTCGACGCCTCCGGGCGGGTGCTGTCGCTCGAGGAGAAGCCGGCCGTGCCCCGCAGCCGCTACGCCGTGACGGGCCTCTACTTCTACGACGCGCAGGCCGTCGACATCGCCCGCTCCATCAGGCCTTCGGCCCGGGGCGAGCTCGAGATCACCGACGTCAACCGGGCCTACCTCGACCGCGGGCAGCTCGACGTCGAGATCCTCGGCCGGGGCGACGCCTGGCTCGACACCGGCACGCACGACAGCCTGTTGGAGGCGGGCCAATTCATCCAGTCGCTGGAGAAGCGGCAGGGCCTCAAGATCTGCTGCCCCGAGGAAATCGTCTGGCGCAGCGGCTGGATCGACGATGCGAGACTCGCCGCGTTGGCCGAGCGGGTCCGCGCCAGTGGCTACGGCGACTATCTGCTCGACATTCTGCGGGAGCGCGTCTACTAGAGCGCATACGACGGTGGTGGAGCACCGGCTGGGGGGCGGCAAAAGGCTCCTCGCTGTGGCCGCAGCGGCCACACGATCGTCGAGCGTTCGCCGACCCCCTCGCCTCCATTCCCCATGCTTCCAACACATTGCTCCAGCACAACGAGATTTGCTCTAGTGCGCATCCCGGTTTGGTGTAGCGACGGCTTCGGGGCGGCAAAAGTCTCGTCGCGTGGGCCGAGGCGGCCCAAAGCTCCTCGAGCGTTCGCCGACCCCTCGCCTCCGTCTCCAGGTTTGCCAAGTCGTCGCTCCAGCTAAACCAGATGCGCTCTCGCCCGACGGCGCAGCGCGGCCTGCCGCGCCTCGCCCGATCCAGTCGCCCCGAGTGCCTCCCGTGACCGCCACCGGCTCCGTCACCGTCATCATCGTCAATTGGAACGGGGGTGACGGTCTCATCCGCTGCCTGTCGTGCCTCGCCGCGCAAGAACCGCTGCCTGAGCGGATCGTGGTCGTCGACAACGGCAGCACCGACGGCTCGGCCGACGCGGCGGAGCGGGCGGCCGCAGCGGATTCGCGGCTCGCGTCACGGATGGTCTGGCACCGGACCGGACGGAACCTCGGATTCGCAGCGGCCAACAACTTCGCCGTCTCGCAGTGCGACACCGAGTTCGTCGCCCTGCTCAACCCCGATGCGTTTCCCGAGCCGCGTTGGCTCGACGCGCTCCTGAGCGCGGCCCGCAGGCATCCGGCCGCCGCCGCCTTCGGCTCGCTGCAGCTGCTCGACGCCGCCGAGGGGATCGTCGACGGTAGCGGCGACGTCTACCACGTCAGCGGCCTGTCGTGGCGGGCGGGGCACGGCCGACCGCCGACCCCCGCCGCCCGCGAGGATCGGGAGATCTTCTCGGCCTGCGCGGCGGCCGTCCTCTACCGGCGCGACGCATTCCTGGCCGTCGGAGGGTTCGACGAAGATTTTTTCTGCTACTTCGAGGATGTCGACCTAGGGTTTCGGCTGCGGCTGGCCGGATGGCAGGCCCGGCACGTGCCCGGGGCGGTGGTGCGGCACGCCGGCGGCGGGTCTGTCGGGTCAGCCGGACCGGACTTCGCCCTCGTCCACGGTCACCGCAATCTGGCCTGGTGCTTCGTGAAGAACATGCCCGGCCCGCTCTTCGCCGCACTGTTGATCCCGCACCTGCTGCAAACTATGGTTTCACTGTTCGTTTTCTGGACTCGCGGGCAGGGCCGCCCCATAGTGAATGCAAAGGGGCAGGCCTTGGCACAACTTCCACGAATGTGGCGCAAACGGCGGGCCGTGCAGGCCTCCCGGCGGGCTTCCTGCCGGGATATCTGGCGGGTTCTCGACGCGGGCTTCGGCCGCGGCCGCAGCGGCCCGGCGGGAGGCCACTCATGATCGCCACACGTAGCGTCGCGCTTGCCGCAGGGCCCGGCGTCACCGCCGCGCGGCCCTGCGCGGTCAGCGTGGTGATCGTGAACTTCAACGCCGGCGAACTGCTCGCCGACTGTCTGCGCTCGGTGCTGCCACAGGCCGGCCAGGTGGTGCTCGTCGACAACGCCTCCGAGCCGGCAGGCTTCGAGCCCGTGGTCGCGGCCTTCGCGGCCCATCCGCGGCTGCACGTGATCCGCTCGGCGGCGAACCTCGGCTTCGCCGCGGGCTCGAACCTCGGCGTCGCCGCGGCGACGGAGCCGCGGATCCTGTTGCTCAATCCCGACTGCGTGGTCGCGCCCGGCGCGATCGCGCGGCTGTGCGAAGCACTCGACGGGGATCCGCGGGCGGCGCTGGCCGGCGGCCTGCTCACCGACGCCTCCGGCCGCGAACAGGGGGGCGGCCGACGGGCCGTTCCCACGCCGTGGCGTTCGTTCGTGCGGGCTTTCGGACTCGCGCGGCTCGCGCACCGGTGGCCGAAGCTGTTCGACGACTTCCACCTCCATCGGCAGCCGCTTCCGGCGGTGCCCGTGGCGGTCGAGGCCATCTCGGGCGCCTGCATGCTCATGACCCGCGAGGCGCTCGCCGACATCGGCTCCCTGGACGAGGCATTCTTCCTGCACTGCGAGGACCTCGACTACTGCATGCGGGCCCGCAGCCGCGGCTGGACCATCGCCTTCGTGCCGACGGCCCACGTCGTCCATCACAAGGGCGTCTGCAGCCGCGACCGGCAGCTGCTCGTCGAGTGGCACAAGCACAAGGGGATGGTGCGGTTCTACCGCAAGCACTTCCGCCACCAGTATCCCGCCGGCCTGATGGGCGTCGTGACCTGCGGGGTATGGCTGCGGTTCACGGCGATCGCCGGCCGGCTGCTCGTCCGCCGTGCCGTGACGGCGGTCGCCGGCTGGTGGGTGCGGGGCGGACGACCGGCCGCTCCCCCCCTGCCGTCCTTCCCCGTCGGACTCGCTCCGCGTCCCTCCGCCTCCTGAGCCGTCCTCCCGCGCCATGTCTCCCCTCCCCGCGGGCCCGCCCGATGCGGCCGACTCCCTGCGCCGACCGCTGTTTTTCCTGTTCTTCGGCTTCGTGCTGGTGGCGCTCAACTGCCTGGTCGACGCCACGGCCTGGGACCTGACCCTGATCCCGCGGCTGCGGGCGCTGCTGGCCTTCCTGTTCGTGGCCGTGGCCGCGACGGCGGTTCCCCGGGTCCGCGGGCTCCTCGACGCGTCCGTGCTGGCCGAGCCGATCGTCGTCATCGCCGCCGCTTTCCTGCTGGTCACATGCGGCTCGCTCGCCGTCGCCACGAACGTCTCCGCCGGGTTCACCGATGTGTTCCGGACGCTGGCGACGTTCGTCACGCTCTGCCTGGCCTGCCTGGTCCTGCCGATCGTGCCCCGGTGGCAGCAGGCGATCGTGTCGGTCTGCATCGCGGCTGGCCTGGTCGCCGCCGCGATCGGTTGTTTCGAGATCGGCACGCGGCTGGGGCCGGGCATCCACGGCCGCGGGGCGATGGAGCGGATCACGGGTCTGATGTCGAGCGTGAACCTCTACGCCGGCCTGCTGGCGCTCATCCTGCCCTGGTGCCTGTGCGGCATGGTGATCCTGCGGGCGGCGGGCCGGGCGTGGGCGACGCTGGCGAGCGTCGCCATCCTGGCGCTCGTGGTGCTGCTGCAATCGCGGGCCGCCTGGCTGGCGGTGCTGGCCGGCGGCGCGGCCGGCGGCGGCGTGCTCCTGGCCGCGCCGGCAGCGTTCGGCCTCGCCGCCAACACCCGCCGCAGCCTCGCGGCCGCGTTCCTGCTCGTCCCGTGCGGGCTCGTCGCCGGCCTCGCCCTCGCCCCGGCCGACAACCCGCTGGCCCAGCGTTTCCGCAGCATCTTCACGGCCCCCGCCGACCCCGCGGCGTCGCCGCGGGATGGCGGCCGGATGATGGTCTGGGGCGTCACCTCGCGGATGATCGCCGACCATCCTCTCGCCGGCGTCGGCGCCGGCAACTTCACCGTGCGGCTCCACGAATATTTCGGCAGCGACGACCTCGACTTCTCCACCATCGACACCAACTGGATCGAGCCGCACAACGACTTTCTCTGGGTATTCGTGGAGAAGGGGCTGCCGGGCATCCTGCTGTTCGTCGGCATGTTCGCGGCGGCGCTCGCCGCCGGAAAGACCGTGCTGCGTGCGGCCGCGTCCGCCACCGATCGCTGGCTGGCGCTGGCGGCCTGCATGGCGCTGGTGTCCTACGCCGCGCTGTCGTGCTTCGACTTCCCCCTGGAGCGGATCAACCACCAGGTGTCCTTCGCGCTGCCGCTGGCGATCCTGACAGTGCTCAAGCACGGCGTGCAACCGGCGGCGTTCGCGCCGCTCGCCGCACCCGCCCGGGCGGCACGCTTCGTCGCCGTGCTCATCACGCTGGCAGCCCTCGCGCTGGGCATCGCCTACACCACGGCGGCGCTGCGGCAGGAGCGGGAGGTGCTCGCGGCCCGGCGGGCCTGGAAGGACGGCCGTTGGGAGGACGCGCGGGCCGCCGCGCGGCGGGCGGGCACGCCCTGGAAGACGCTCGATCCGCTGGCCAGCCCCGTGGCGTTTCTCGAGGGGATGGCGGAGGTGCGGCTCGGCCGGCTGCCCGAGGGGATCGCCTGCCTGGAGCGGGCGCGTCGCGACAACCCCAACCGGATGTACGTGACCAACAACCTCGGCATCCTCTACGCCCGCGAGGGCCGCTTCGACGAGGCGATCGACCTGTTCGTCACGGTGGCCGAGCGGTATCCGCACCGGCTCGAGCCGTTCACGAACCTGGCCGGGTGCCTGATCGAGGCAGGCCGCCCGGCGGAGGCCGTCGAGGTGCTGGAAAGCATCCCCGCCGAACGACGCACCGACGCGATCACCCGCAACCTCGAGATCGCCAGGGGGCGGCTGGCCGAGACGAACGCATCAGCGACCGACGCTGCACCGCCGACGGCCGGCGAGGCGGCTGAGCGCTGAACCGCAGGGAGCAGGCCGCGCCGGGCGGCGGCTGTCACAGCTGCGTGGGGTTGGCCGCGTCGCCGTAGACAGCCTTGGGGTCGAAGACCTTGGCCTGCTCGGTGAATTCGAGGGTGGTGCTCCGGCTGCGGGCCGCGCCGACCGGAACGCGACGGTAGAAGCAGGAGCGATAGCCGACATGGCAGCTGGCGCCGCCGGCGATCTCGACCCGCAGCCAGACGCAGTCCTGGTCGTCGTCGATCCGCATCTCCACGATCTTCTGCACCAGGCCGCTGGTCGCCCCCTTGTGCCAGAGCTGCTGCCGGCTGCGGCTCCAGTAGTGGGCCTCGCCCGTCTCGATGGTCAGCCGCAGCGCCTCGCGGTTCATCACCGCCACCATGAGCACCTCACCCGAGGCGTGGTCGGTGGTCACGCAGGGAATCAGTCCGTTGGCGTCGAACTTCGGCGCGAGCTCGTGCCCCTCCTCCACCTGCTCGACGGTGACCCGTTGACCGAACGGCGATCCTGGCGAGCCTGCAGCTGATGCGGACACGGGGACGGGGCTCCTCGAAACGTGCGGATGCGTGCCGGGCCGTCGCACGCGGCGGCCCTCAGCCAGATTGTAACCGGCCCGCACCCGCCGGGCCGGGGCCGCGCGCGAGGCGGTCCGCGGAGCGACACGCGGGCCCGGAGGGCCGCGATCCACGGCCGCCCGGCGGGGAGATCGCCGCCGCCGGCACCCCGTTGACCCGTCGGTCGGCCAGCGCGTACCTTCCGAAAGAGCGGCGCATACCCGCCGTCCCTCCCGGAGCCAGGTGCCATGCCCGCAGCCCGCAGCCCGTCCGCGCCCTCGTCGTGCCGCCGCCTCCCCCTCCACGCGGTGGCCCTCTTCGTCATCGCGACGTCGTTCGTCGCCCGCGCGGACGACTGGCCCACCTTCCGCGGTGCCTCCAGGACCGGCGTCGCCCCTGACACCGACCTGCTCGAGTCGTGGCCGGCCGATGGGCCGAAGCTGATCTGGGAGACGGCCGGCGCGGGCCGCGGCTACGCCAGCGTCGCCATCGCCGGCGAGCGCATCTACACCCTCGGCGACGGCCTCTCCACCGCCGGCGACGACAAGGACGAATACCTCACCTGCTTCGACCGTGCGACCGGCAAGCAGCTCTGGAAGATGAAGACCGGCCAGCCGTGGAACGAGGGCAAGCCGGATTGGCAGGGTTCGCGCAGCACGCCGACGGTCGACGGGGACCGGGTCTACGTGATCACGCCCCACGGCATGCTGCTGGCATGCGCGACCGCCGACGGCAAGGAGATCTTCCGCGTCGATCTCAAGAAGCAATTCGGCGGACAGAAGGGTGATTCGTGGGGCTACAGCGAATCGGTGACGATCGACGGCGACCGACTGATCTGCACGCCGGGTGGCGAGCAGGCCACGATGGTGGCGCTCGACAAGAAGACCGGCAAGCCGCTCTGGTCGTGTCCGATGAAGGGCGACCGCGGCGCGGGACACTCCTCGATCGTGCCCTGCAGCATCGGTCGCAACAAGGTCTATATCCAGACGACGGCGGCCGGCGCGTTCGCCGTCGAGGCCGAGAAGGGCAAGTTCCTCTGGGCCTATCCCATCGACAAGACCACCGCCGTGATCCCCACGCCGATCGTGAAGGACGACCTCGTCTTCTTCTCGGCCGGCTACAAGCGGGGCGGGGCGCTCCTGCGCCAAAAGTCCGGCCCCGGCGGCCAGGTGGCGATGGAGGAGGTCTACGGGCTCAAGCCCGAACTGGCCAACAAGCACGGCGGGGTCGTGCTCGTGGGCGACCACATCTACGGCTGCGCCGACGACCAACCGATCATCTTCTGCGCGGCGCTGAAGACGGGCGACATCGTGTGGAAGGAGCGGGGCAGCGGCCGCAACTCGGCGGCGGTCACGGCCGCCGACGGGCACCTCTACGTCCGCTACCAGGACGGCACGGTGTCGCTGGTGAAGGCCGATCCGGCGGGCTACGCGGAGGTCTCGTCGTTCAAGATTCCCGGCAGCGGGGAGCAGCCCAGCTGGGCCCACCCGGTGATCCTCGACGGCCGGCTCTACCTCCGCGAGCAGGACAAGATCTTCTGCTACGACATCAAGAAGTAATCGCCGTGAAGAAGCCGACGGTCGGCGGCGAGCATGCCGCCGACCGGAGCCACCCGCGACAGCCTGGCCGTCAGTCCTGGCACTCGGCCACGGTGCGGTAGATGATCCCGCCGAGGATGCCCCCCACGATCGGCGCCACCCAGAAGAGCCACAGCTGCTGCAGCGCCCAGCCGCCGACGAAGATCGCCGTGGCCGTGCTGCGGGCGGGGTTTACCGAGGTGTTCGTCACGGGGATGCTCACCAGGTGGATGAGCGTGAGGCACAGGCCGATCGCGATCGGCGCGATCGCGCTACCGGCCTTCTTGTCGGTGGCGCCGTGGATCACGAACAGGAACACGGCCGTGAGAACCACCTCGATGATGAAGCAGCTCTCCCAGGAGTAGCCGCCCGGCGAGTGGTCGCCGTAGCCGTTGGACGCGAAGCCGCCGGCCGCGGCGTCGAAGCCGGGCAGGCCGCTGGCAACCAGATACAGCACGCCGGCGCCGGCGATCCCGCCGACCACCTGGGCGAGTACGTAGCGGGGCAGATCGGCGATCGGAAACCGCCCGCTCGCGGCCAGCCCGGCGGTGACAGCGGGGTTCAGATGGCAGCCCGAGATGTGGCCGATGGCCGTCGCCATCGACAGCACCGTCAGGCCGAAGGCCAGCGACACGCCCAGAAATCCGATGCCAAGATCGGGGTAGGCCGCAGCCAGCACCGCGCTGCCGCAGCCGCCGAGCACGAGCCAGAACGTCCCGATCGCTTCCGCCAGCAGCTTTCCCATCGCGCGCATCTCCTCGAATGGCAGGCCTTGAACACCGGCGGGCCACGGAATGCCGCCGCGGCGAGAAGCTATGCGATCTCAGGAAAAACCGTCAAACGCAGTCGGGCCGCAGCGGCCGACCGCCGCAGAACGATTCACAGCAGGGCCAGAATCCGCGGGCCGAACACGGCGGCGCCGATCGCCACGGCCGCCAGCGCCGCCACCAACACACCGCCGCTGGCCATATCGAGCGCATCCCTGATCCTGGGGTGCCGCCGGCCGCCCGGCGCCCGCGCGAGCGACTCGATCGAGGTGTTGAAGATTTCGGCGGCGAACACCCCGCCGATCGCGGCCGACAGCAGCGCCCAATCGACCGCAGACACCCGCAGCAGCGCCCCTGCCGCCACGACGGCCACCGCGGCACACAGGTGCACCGTGAAGCTCGACTGGCCGAGCATCGCGCGGGCAAGGCCACGAAACGCGTCGGCGAACTTGCGCGACCAGGGCCGGCGGAAGGGTGCGGAGCGACCGGTGTTGCCGTATCGACGAAGCACTGTGGCGTGTACCCGCGGCGCGTCCATCCTGCACGACCGCCCCAGCGGCGGGCCGTTCGGGCCGGGGCTAGAGCGCATGTTGTTTAGCTGGAGCGACGACGTGGCAAACCTGGAGACGCAGGCGAGGGGTCGGCGAACGCTCGAGGAGCTTTGGGCCGCCTCGGCCCACGCGACGAGACTTTTGCCGCCCCGAAGCCGTCGCTCCACCAAACCGTGATGCGCACTAGCCGACCTTCACGTAGGGATCGCCCTTCTTCCAGTTGCACGGGCAGAGCTCGTCGCTCTGCAGGGCGTCGAGCACCCGCAGCACCTCGGCGACGTTTCGTCCCACACGACCCTGGTTGACGTCGACCCACTGGATGACGCCGTGCGGATCGACGATGAACGTCGCCCGCAGGCAGTAGCCCTCGGTCTTCTCCAAGATGCCCAGCTCGGCCGCCAGCTTCTGCGCTGCGATCAAGGGAAACTGCAGGTTCGCCAGGTCGGGATGGGCCCGCCGCCAGGCGAGGTGGGAATACTCGTTGTCGGTGCTGCCCCCGACGACGTTCGTGTCACGGTCGGCGAAGGCCTTCACCTGCTTGTTGAACTCCGCGATTTCCGTGGGGCAGACGAACGTGAAATCTTTCGGATAGAAGAAGTACACGACCCAGCGGCCGGCCTGGGAGGCGTTGGTGAGCGGCTTGATGTCGTCCTTGCCCGTGCCCACGCAGGCCTGGACGGTGTACTGGGGAAACGCGTCGCCGACGGTGAGCATGCTATGGTTCTCCGGGAAATTCCGCGGTCGCCGCGGGATTCGCAGATCCCGAGTGTACGGGTGACGCAGCATGCGTTCAACACACGCCCCGCCGCACCTTCGCCACGATCCGCTCGCGGACCGCACGGTGATCGTGGCCCCGCAGCGGGCCGAACGGCCGAACGAACTCGCCGGCGGCAGCATCGCCTGCCCGTTCTGCGCCGGCAACGAGTCGCTCACGCCGCCCGACGTGCTGCGGGCCCCGGCCGATCCAGCCGGCGCCTGGCGGGCCCGCATCGTGCCCAACCGCTTTCCGGTCGCTGACGATCTGCGGGCGAATGCCACCGACGGTCTCGACGGAGCCGACGCCGCCCGCGGCGTCCACGACGTGGTGATCGAGTCGCCGGCGCACCTGCGGTCGATCCTCGACGTCGATCCCGCGGGCTGGCGCGATGCCTGGGAGCTCTGCCGCCGCCGGCTGGCCGACCTCGCCGACCGGGGCGACCTCGCCTGGGGCATGGTCTTCAAGAACGCGGGCGCCGCCGCCGGGGCGTCGCTGGAGCACGTCCACAGCCAGCTGGTCGCGCTCGACTTCGTGCCGCAGGGCGTCGCGGCCGAGCTGGCGGCCGCGGCACGAGTGGCCGACCCCTTCGGCGACCTCCTGCGGGCGGCTGGCCGCGAGGAGCGGATCGTGATGGAGTCGGGCGATCTCGTGGCGATCGTCCCCCCGGCGCCGCGGCAGCCCTTCGAGACCTGGATCCTGCCGCGGTCGCCCGAGCCCCATTTCCACGCAACCGTGCCTCACCGGGTGACGGCGTTGGCGGCGGTCACGCAGGCGATCATCGGCCGGCTCGACCGGCTGGTGCCGGCGGTCGACTACAACTGGTGGCTCCACCAGTTTCCCTACGCCGGGTCAGGCGCCGCGGCGGGCCGGGCGAACGCGTCCGCCGCCTGGCACTGGCACCTCGAGATCATGCCGCGGATCAACGGCTTGGCGGGCTTCGAACTGGGCACCGGCTGCCACATCAACACCGTGCCGCCGCGGGAGGCCGCACGGCGGCTACGCGAGGTCTGATCGCGCCCGCGCGGCGGCGGAGCGGGGCCGCGGGATGGCAGCGGCCGATGTCGCCACAGTTTTCCCAGCCGGCATCGGCCCTACAAAGCGGTCGACGGGGCCGCCGCGCTCACCGGGAAATCGCCAAACCAGGTTTGGCGCGGGTCCGGGCAGGCCCGACAATCGTGGCTCATCCCGCAGCGACGCATCCGCGTCCACGCGCCCCGGGATGCCCCTCGTCACGGGTCTTCCATGTCGCCCGCCGTCCGGCTCGTCTTCGTGCTCCACGACCACCAGCCCGTCGGCAACTTCGACGGCGTCTTCGAGCAGGCGTACCAGGACAGCTACCTGCCCTTCCTCGAGCTGCTCGAGCGGCATCCCGGCATCCGGCTGGCGCTGCACACCAGCGGCCCGCTCGTGGAATGGCTCGACGCGCACCACTCCGACTACCTCGACCGCGTCGCCCGGCTGGTCGCGGAGCGGCAGGTCGAGATCGTGGGCGGCGCGTTCTACGAGCCGGTGCTGGCGATGCTGCCGGCCCGCGACCGCATCGGGCAGATTCGTCTCTCCACCGAGTGGCTCGAGAAACGGTTCGCCACGAAGGTGACGGGCATGTGGGTGGCGGAGCGGGTCTGGGATCCGGGCATGACCCGCGACATCGCCGCGGCCGGCATCGAGTGGACGATCCTCGACGACTCCCACTTCAAGGCGGCCGGCCTCACCGACGATCAGCTCGACCGCCACTGGCTCACGGAGGGTGACGGCGCCACGCTGGCCGTGTTCCCGGTGAGCGAGCACCTGCGGTACGTCATCCCCTTCGCGGCGCCGCAGGCCACGATCGACCACCTGCGCTACCTCGCCGCGCGGCGCCACGGCGCGCTGGCCGTTTTCGGCGACGACGGCGAGAAGTTCGGCGTCTGGCCCGACACGCGGAAGACCTGCTTCGAGGAGGGCTGGCTGGAGACCTTCTTCGGGCTGCTCGAGGCGAACGCCGACTGGATCTCGATGTGCCTGCCGTCGGAGGTCGTCGCCGAGGTGCCGCCGGCCGGCACCGTGTGGCTGCCCGAGTGCAGCTACCGCGAGATGATGGAGTGGGTGCTGCCGCCGGAATCGCAGCTGGCCTGCATCGGCGCCCGCACGCTGTGCGGCTCCGACCCGCGGCTGGCCGGGGTCGCGCGGTTCCTGCGGGGCGGCTCCTGGCGGAACTTCCGCCTGCGGTATCCCGAGGCCAACGAGATGTACGCCCGCATGATGGCGGTGAGCGGGCGGCTGGAACGGCTGGCCGCGGACGCCGCCGCCGGCAGGCCCGTCGACGCGGCGGCGCTCGCCGAGGCCCGCCAGTCGCTCTACCGCGGCCAGTGCAACTGTGCCTACTGGCACGGCGCCTTCGGCGGCATCTATCTGCCGCACCTGCGCAACGCCGTGTTCCACGAACTGATCGCCGCCGACCGGTCCGCCGACCGGGCGGAGGGCCGGCCCGCGGCGTTCGTCGAGGCGACGACCGCCGACTTCGACTTCGACGGCCGGACGGAGGTACGGCTCTCCGGCGACGGGCTCGACGCGTGGATCGCACCGGCGCGGGGCGGCATGATCTACGAGCTCGACCTGCGCGACCAGGAGCACAACGTCCTCGCCACGCTCGACCGCCGTCCCGAGGCTTACCACGGGCAGGTGCTCGCCGGGCCGGGCAACGCCCGCAGCGTGGTCGACGCCTCTCAGGTCGCGAAGTTCAAGCAGGAGGGACTCGAGCGGATGGTCCGCTACGACGCCTCGCGCCGCAAGAGCCTGGTCGACCACTTCTGGGACTGCGACGTGTCCGCGGCGGGAATCGTCGAGGGCACGGCGCTGGAACGCGGCGACTTCTCGTCCGGCGTGTACGACGCGAGCATCCGCCGCAATCCCGGGCGGATCCAGGTGCTCCTGTCGCGGGCCGGCAACGCCTGGGGCATCCCCTTCACGCTGTCGAAGGCGGTGACGCTCGAGGCGGGGTCGCGGACGCTCGAGATCGCCTACAAGCTGGAGGGGCTGCCTCGCGACTTCCGCCAGCACCTCGCCGTGGAGTTCAACTTCGCCGGCATGCCGGATCGGGCCGAGGGCCGCTTCTTCTGCGACGAAGGCCGCCGGCCGCTGGGCGAACTCGGCACGCGGCTCGACCTGCACTCGGTCCGCGCGGTCGGGCTCGTCGACGAGTGGCTGGGAATCGACGCGCGGCTGGCATTCGCGGAGGCGTCCAACGGCCAGGCCGCCGGCCTGTGGACGTTTCCGGTGCAAACCGTCAGCCAGTCGGAGGGGGGCTTCGAGCTGGTGCACCAGTCGGTGGTGGTCATGCCGCACTGGATCGTCACGCCGGACGCCGCCGGCGCGTGGAAGGTCGCGATGCGGCTGTCGATCGGCAACTTGAAGGCGGAGCAGGCCGCGCGGTCGCATGCCGGCGACGGCCGGATCGTCTCCACCGCCCGCTGACATCTGCAGCGGGCGGCGCACGTCTGACGGAGCAGCCCGATCACCCGCCGGCCAGCCGGCGCCAGTCGAGATCGGGATGAAACAGCGATCCGCCGTGCGCGACCATGGCCACCGGCACCGGCGCCACCAGCGCCGCGATGTCGAAGGCTGAGTCGCGAGCGATCGACGCGGTGCTGGCCGGATCATCGGGGCTGCCGGAGGGTGGCACGACCTGCGAGAGCACGACGGCGGCGACCCGCAGGCCCGCGGCGGCCGCGGCCCGCACGTGGGCGAGCGTGCGGCCGATCGTCCCGAGCCGCGCGGCGTCCACGATCACGAGCGGCATGCCGAACCGGCGGGCCAGATCGGCGTTCGTCAGCGTGTCGCACAGCGGCGAAAACAATCCCCCGGCCCCCTCCACCACGACCAGGTCGCTCGACCGACGCCAGAACGAGAGCCCCTCGACGAGCAGCCGCTCGTCGACCACGCGGCCCTCGGCCCGGGCGCTCCGCGGCGGCGAGATCGGGGCGGCGAACGCCTGCGGACACACATCCGTGAGAGCGCCCCTCCGGCCGGCGGCCTCCCAGAGCAGCCTGGCGTCGCTTTCGACCTCAGGTCCGGCCTCTTCTCCGGCGGCGCCGACCCCGCTGGCCACGGGCTTGTAGCCGGCGACCCGACAGCCGCCGGCAGCCAGCCGGCGGATGATCGCCGCAGCCACGACGGTCTTGCCGACGCCGGTGTCGGTGCCAGTGACGTACAGCCCACCGCCCTGCATTTTTCAGCCCTCGTTGCGGCCGACCAGTTGCCCTGCCCGCCTGGGCGTTCTACACTACAGGAGGAAATGAGATTCGATCTCAAAAGTGCCAACGGCCTTGAACTGCTGGTGTTTTTGAGTCCTTCCATCCGTCCGCGGAGGCTTCCGTGCCAGCGTCTCTCGAACCGGCCTCGCTGCAAGAGGTGGCCGTCGGCTCCACGGCCCGCGTCGCCGACGTCGCAGGCGACGACCCCACGACACTGCGGCTCTTGGAGATGGGGCTGACGCCCGGCGTGCACGTCCGCGTCGTCGGCACCGCACCCCTGGGTGGACCGCTGGAACTCGAGCTGCGCGGTTACCGGCTGTCGATCCGCCGCCACGATGCGGCCCGCGTGGCCGTCGCGAAGTGACCCGCCCGGACGCACCGCGAGCACCTAGAGCCATCCATGGGCGAGCCCGAAGGCAGCGTTCGGCCTGACGGCGGCCCCCTGCCCGGCGGCTCGCCGCGCTCGGCCGCCGATCCGCGGCGGCCGCTCGTCGTCGCGCTCTTGGGCAACCCCAACACCGGCAAGAGCACGCTGTTTACGGCGTTGGCCGGCATCCCCACGCGGATCGGCAACTATCCCGGCGTCACCGTCGAGGAGAAGATCGGCCGATTTTCGCACCGCGGCCGCCCCATCGATCTGGTCGACCTGCCGGGCACCTACAGCCTCGTGCCCAAGAGCCCCGACGAGCGGGTGGTCGTCGACGTGCTCCACGGGCGGCTCCCGGGCGTGCCGCTGCCCGACTGCGTCGTCATCGTCGCCGACGCCACCAACCTCGAGCGCAACTGCTACCTGGCCACGCAGGCGCTCGCGCTCGGCCTGCCCACCGTGGTGGCGCTCACGCTCTGCGACGCCGCGGCTGAGAAGGGGATCACCATCGATGCCGACGAGCTCGGCCGACGGCTCGGCTGCCCCGTCGTCCGCGTGGTGGCGCCCGCCCGGCAGGGCATCGAACAGCTCGGCGACCGGATCCTGGCGGCCGTGGGATCGCCGCCGGCGCCGCTGCTGGGCCTCGAGCGGCATGCGGCGGCCGTCGACGGCCGCCACGAGCCGGCCGCGCGCGAGGCGATCGCCCGCTACGCCTGGATCGAGGAGCTGCTCGCCGGGGTCGTGCACCGCCACCCGCCGGCGCGTCCGCCGCTGGGGGAACGGATCGACTCCCTGCTCACGCACCGCGTCTGGGGCACGCTCGTGTTCGCGGCCACGATGCTGGCGATGTTCTCCGCGATCTTCTGGCTGGCCACGCCGCTGATGGATGTCATCTCGCTGGGGGTCGACACGGTCGCCGGCATCGTCGAGGGCCTGCTGCCGCCGGGAGCGATCCGGTCGCTCGTCGTCGACGGCGTGCTGGCGGGCGTCGGCGGGGTTGTCGTGTTCGTTCCGCAGATCGCCATGCTCTTCCTGTTCGTGGCGGTGCTCGAGGGCTGCGGCTACCTTTCCCGTGCGGCCTTCCTCATGGACCGGCTGCTGTGCGGCGTGGGCCTCGGCGGCAAGTCGTTCATCCCGCTCCTGTCGAGCTTCGCCTGCGCGATCCCCGGCATCATGGCGGCGCGAACGATCGAGAACCCCCGGGACCGGCTGCTCACGATCCTGGTGGCGCCGCTGATGAGCTGCTCGGCCCGGCTGCCGGTCTACCTGCTGCTGTGCGGCGCGTTCGTGCCGAACGTGGCGGTCGGCGTGCCCTGGCTGCGGCTGCCGGCGCTGGTGCTGGCCGGCATGTACGCCGTGGGCGTGGTGACCGCGGCGCTCGTGGCGCTCGTGCTCTCGCAGACGGTGTTCTTCGGTCCGCCGCAGCCGTTCGTGATGGAGCTGCCCGGCTGGCGCTGGCCACGGCCGGCGGTCGTGCTCGAGCGGGTGCGCGAGGCGGTCTGGTCGTTCCTCCAGAACGCGGGCACGCTCATCGTGGCCGTCAGCATCGTGATCTGGGCGCTGGCGAGCTATCCGCACGACGCCGACGCGATCGCGGCCGACGTCGCCGCCGGCCGCGCGTCGCTGGCCGCCAGGCTGGCCGAGCTGCCGCCAGGCGGCCCGGACCACGCCGAACTCGCGGAGCAGCTCGCGTCGCTCGACACGGAGGAGGGGCTCGAGGCGGCCCGCCGCGGCGCCGCCCAGCGGCAGAGCCTGCTGGGCCGCATGGGCCGGCTCGTGGAGCCGCTCGTGCGGCCGCTGGGCTGGGACTGGCGGCTCGGCTGCGCCGCGATCGCCAGCTTTCCGGCCCGCGAAGTCGTGCTCGGCACGCTGGGCGTGATCTACAACCTCGGCGACGTCGACCCGGGCGAGGAGGCCGGGGCCTCGGCCCTCGTACGGCGGCTCCGGGCGGCCACCTGGGACGGCACGAACCGCAAGGTGTTCACGCTGCCGGTGGCCCTGTCGATCATGGTGTTCTTCGCGCTGTGCGCGCAGTGCGCCAGCACCCTCGTCGTGATCGGCCGGGAGACCAACAGCTGGCTCTGGCCCGTGGTCACGTTCACCTACATGACCGTGCTGGCCTGGCTGGCGGCCTTCGCCACCTACCAGATCGGCACGCGGCTGCTGGGCTGAGGGCCTCCCGGTGCAGGATCTCGTCGCCATCGCCGTCGCGGTCGCAGCGGCCGCCTGGCTGGCGCGATCGCTGGCGAAACGCTTCTGGGCTCCACCGTGCCGGCCGCCCGCCACGCCCGGTGGCGGCGACGGCTTCGTGCCGCTCGGCGATCTGGCCGCGTCCACAAAAAAACCGGGGCGTTCGTGCGAACGCCCCGGCCTGTGAGCCTGGTCCTCGTCGCTCGCCCGGCGTGCGGGCGGGCTTTCGATCAGTACATGTCGTAGTCGCCACCGTGGCCGGCGCCACCGGCCTTCGCCTTCGACTCCTTCGGCTTCTCGGCGATCAGGGCGTCGCTGGTGAGCAGCAGCGTCGACACGCTGGTGGCGTTTTGCAGGGCCGTCCTGGTCACCTTCGTGGGGTCGATCACGCCCGCCTTGACGAGATCTTCATACTCGTCGGTGGCGGCGTTGTACCCGAAGTTGCCCGTGCCGGCGAGCACCTTCTCGCAGACGATCGAGCCGTCCTGGCCGGCGTTCGACGAGATCATCGTGACTGGGGCGCGGCAGGCACGGATCACGATGTTGAAGCCGACCGTCTCGTCGTCGGAGAGGCCCTTCGGCTTCACCTGCGAGCTGGCCCGAAGTAGCGCCACGCCGCCGCCTGGCAGGATGCCCTCCTCGACGGCCGCCCGCGTGGCGTGCAGCGCGTCCTCGACCCGGGCCTTCTTCTCCTTCATCTCGCTCTCGGTCGCGGCCCCGACGTTGATCTTGGCCACGCCGCCGGCGAGCTTCGCCAGCCGCTCCTCCAGCTTCTCGCGGTCGTAATCGCTGGTGGCCGCCTCGATCTCGCGGCGAATCTGCTCGATCCGGGCCTTGATCTCGCTGGTCTTGCCGGCACCTTCGATGATCGTGGTGTTGTCCTTGTCGACGATCACCTTCTTGGCGCGGCCCAGTTCGGCGATGCCGAGATTCTCGAGCTTCATGCCGAGGTTCTCGAAGACCGCGGTCGCCCCGGTGAGGATCGCGATGTCCTCCATCATGGCCTTGCGGCGGTCGCCGTAGCCGGGGGCCTTCACGGCGCACACCTGGAAGGTGCCGCGAAGCCGGTTGATGACGAGCGTGGCGAGCGCCTCGCCGTCGACCTCCTCGGAGACGATCAACAGCGGTTTGCCAGCCTGCACCACGGCCTCGAGCAGCGGCAGGATGTCCTTCACCGACGAGATCTTCTTCTCGAAGACGAGGATGTAGCAATCGTCGAGCACGCACTGCATCTGCTGCGGGCTGGTGACGAAGTAGGGGGAGAGGTAGCCGCGGTCGAACTGCATGCCTTCGACCCACTCCACCTCCGTCTTCAGGCTCTTGCCCTCGTCGACCGTGATCACGCCGTCCTTGCCGACTTTGTCCATCGCCTCGGCCAGGAGATCGCCGATCTCCTTGTCGTTGTTGGCGGCGATCGCGGCGACCTGGGCCATCTCCTTCTTGCCCTTCACGGGGATCGACATGTCCTTGAGCTTGGAGGCGATCTCCGCCACCGCCTTCTCGATGCCGGCCTTCATCTGCACGGGATTGACGCCCGCCACGACGGCGCGGAGGCCCTCGTTGAACACGGCCTCGGCGAGAACCGTCGCGGTGGTCGTGCCGTCGCCGGCGACATCGCTGGTCTTGCTGGCGACCTCACGGACCATCCGCGCGCCCATGTTCTCGTAGACATCCTCGAGGTCGATTTCCTTGGCGACGGTCACGCCGTCCTTGGTGACGGTCGGGGAACCGAAGCTCTTCTGCAGGATCACGTTCCGCCCCTTGGGGCCGAGCGTCACCTTCACGGCGCGGGCCAGTTTCGCGACACCGCGCCGCATCGCCTCGCGTGCTTCCTGGTCGAATGCCATCATCTTGGACATGGGTCTGTTCCTCTGAGGGGTCTGGGAATGGTTGGGGGTGATCTGAACGGCGGACCGAGCGATCCGGTCCGCGCAACGCCGGGAAAAAGCGGGTGGACCCTCGGTCAGCCGAGCACGGCGAGGATGTCGTCCTCCCGCATCAGCAGCAGCTCGTCGTCGCCGACCTTGAAGGCCTCGCCGGCGTAGCTCGTGAAGATGACGCGGTCGCCCGGCTTCACCTGCAGCGGATGCCGGTGGCCCTTGTCGTCGATCCTGCCCTCGCCGACGCTGACGATCGTGCCACGGGCCGGCTTGTCCTTGGCCGAGTCGGGCAGCAGGATGCCGCCGGCCGTCTTCTGCCCGCTCTCCTCCCGCTCCACGACGACGCGATCACCGAGCGGCACGAGGGTCGACTTCTTGCGGGCGGGCTTGCTGGCGGTGGCTGACATGCTCGAAACCTTTCTCTGACGGGATGAGTCGTGGCGGTGTGTGGGGAGGGGAACGGAACGACCCGCCCGGCCCCGTCGGGCGGGCACGGGTCGGCCGAAGCCTGGCAGCATCAGACAGGCCCCACGCAAAGAAGCAACTGGCGCGCCGAATGCCCGTGGTTTTGATCAGATGTCCGGAATCGCGGCCGAAAAACAGGGTTCCTCCTGGGAAACGCCCGCCCGGTGGCCGGGCCTCATCCCCTGCCAGTTTGGCAGCGACGAATTGGCCCGTTCGCGGCTTTTTCACGGCAAACCGCCGCCGGAACGGCTACCCTCGTCTTTTGCCACTTTTGGTGGTACGACGGGAGCTTCCCTGCGGTTTCCCGCTGGTTCCCCGGAGTGCCGTGCTCCGGGGCGTCGGGGCCCAACCGCCACTGGTTTCCTCCCCGCATCGCCAGAGCATCGCATGGCAACGCATCGGCGGATCGACGTCAGCAAAGTCGGCGACATCACGGTCGTGAAGTTCCTCGACAAGAAGATCCTCGACGAAGCGGGCATCCTCGAACTGGGCGCGGAGCTCTTCGGCCTCGTCGAGCTGGAGAACCGCAAGAGCGTGCTGCTCAACTTCACGGACGTCGAGTTTCTCTCCAGTGCCGCCCTCGGCAAGCTGATCACGCTCGACCGCAAGGTCAAGTCGCACAAGGGCCGCATGAAGCTCAGCAACATCCGCCCGGAGATTCTCGAGGTCTTCAAGATCACGAAGCTCGACAAGGTGTTCGACATCCGCAAGGACGAGGCCGAGGCGATCTCGGCATTTTGACTCCGCCGCCCAGGCGGTGCGGTCAGCGCCGGCGTCCGATCGGGAGACAGTCGATGGCACAGCAGTCAACTCCGGCGGATCCGTCACCGCCCCGCAAGTCGGAAGCCTCGGCGGAGGCCTGGCAGCGGGAGCTCGACCTGCCGAGCGAGCGGGGCGCGAGCCGCCTGATCATGGACGAGCTGCTGGAACAGCTCGGCGCCCACGGCTGGTCTCCCTCCGACATCTTCGCGATCCATCTGGCCGCCGAGGAGGCGATCGTCAACGCGATCGTGCACGGCAACAAACTCGACCCGGCGAAGCGGGTGCACGTCCGCTGCCTGGTCTCGGCCGAGTTGGCACGGATCGAGGTGGCCGACGAAGGCCCCGGGTTCGATCCTGCGGCGGTGCCCGACTGCCGGGAGGAGGAGCGGCTCGAGGCCCCGGGCGGCCGCGGCGTGATGCTCATGCGGACGTTCATGACCCGGATCGAATACAACGACCGCGGCAACCGGGTGCTGATGGAGAAACAGCGAGCGCAGGGCGAGGGCTAGGCCGCCGCGAACTCTATCGATTTCCCGCGAACGAGAGGGTATTTTGGCAGCGTCTTTTCCCCGATAGCTCAACGGTAGAGCGGCCGGCTGTTAACCGGTAGGTTGTAGGTTCGAATCCTACTCGGGGAGCTTTGGCCTCTTTCGCAGGAGGTCGCACGAAGCCGCAGGATGACGCAAGTC
>JBIJCD010000218.1:0-6383 GCA_044344895.1 Pirellulales bacterium
CGGCTCTACCCCGAGACCTTCATCGACTACTTCCGGCAGATCAGCGAATTCGAGCCGACTCGCGCGGCGCAATACGGCATCCGGCATTTCTGCTGGGTGGCCGTGAACCCCAAGGAGGCCGAAAACCCCACGCTCACCCGCGAGGTGCTCAAGGCGTTTCCTGACTTCTTCGCGAAGCCCACCGTGCTCGGCGTCGGCGAGACCGGCCTGCACAAGTCGACCAAGAACGAGTGCGAGTCGCTCGAGGCCCACGTCGACATGGCGATGAAGCACGGACAACTCGTGCTCATCCACACGCCGCATCTCGCCGACAAGGCCCACGGCACAAAGCGGGTGCTCGAGGTGCTTGCCGGCATGAACGTGGACCGCGAGCGGATCTGGATCGACCACGTGGAGGAGCAGACCATTCGCCCCTGCCTCGATGCGGGCTACTGGGTGGGCTTCACGCTCTATCCGATCACGAAGTGCTCGCCGAAGCGGGCCTGTGACATGCTGGAAAAGTACGGAACCGACCGCATCCTCGTGAACTCCTCGGCCGACTGGGGGCCGAGCGATCCCTTCACGCTGCAGGAGTGCATCCTCGAATACCGCCGCCGCGGCCACTCGCTGCAGGATGCCATCGAGGTGTTCCACAACAACCCGTGCCGGTTCCTCGGGCAGAACCCGAAGTTCGACATCCAGCCCATCCGGGTCGAGGTCGCCGACGTCGCCCACGCCTGACCGGCCCCCCATCATGCCATCGCCCCACACGCCCTCGACGAGCCTGGCGCTCGTTCGGCAACTGCGTTTCTGCGCCGGCCATCGGCTGTGGCGGCACGAGAGCAAGTGCGCCTACTTGCACGGCCACAACTACCGGGTGGACGTGGAGGTGGTGGCCGCCGCGGGCGGCAGCGAGGTCGACGCCGTCGGCCGGATCGTCGACTTCTCGCTCATCAAGCGGCGTCTGCTCGGCTGGCTCGACGCGCACTGGGACCACGCCTTCATCTTGTTTCGCGAGGACGAGGAGGCGATCGCCGCCGTCCGCAGCTCGCTGCCCGCCAAGTACTTCCTGCTCCCCTGGAATCCCACCGCCGAGAACATGGCCCGCTACCTGCTCGAGATCGTCTGCCCCGGCGTGCTCGACGGCCTGGGGGTGATCGCCCGGCGGGTGAGCGTGTGGGAGACCGAGGAGGCCTGCGCGATCGCGTCCCTCTCCGGACAGCCGCAGCCGCCGCCCGAACCCCTCGGATCGGCGGTGTTGATCGACCAGCGGCCGCACGTCGTCGGAGCCGCGCCATGACACGGCCGACCTCCGCATCGTTCCCCGCGAGCCGGCCGCGCCGCAACCGCCAGCATCCCTGGCTGCGGGCGCTGGTCGCGGAGACGACGCTCGCGTCGTCGGACCTGGTCTGGCCGCTGTTCGTGCACGATCACACGGCCTCGGCCCCGGTGGCCGCGATGCCCGGCGTCGACCGGCTGCCGATCGACGGGATCGTCCGAGCGGTGGCCGAGGCGGCGGCGCTCGGCATTCCCGCCGTGGCGCTCTTCCCGGCGACCGACCCGGCGCTCAAGACCGCCGACGGGTCGCACGCGCTCGCTGCCGACAACCTCGTCTGTCGCGCCGTCCGGGCGATCCGCCGGGAGACGGGCGACGCCGTGGGAATCATCTGCGACGTCGCCCTCGATCCCTACACGACCCACGGCCACGACGGTCTGCTGATCGATGGCCGGATCGTCAACGACGAGACGGTGGCCGTGCTCTGCCGCCAGGCCCTCGTGCTGGCGGAGGCGGGCTGCCACGTCGTGGCCCCCAGCGACATGATGGACGGCCGCGTGGGGGCGATCCGTGCCGCTCTCGACGCCGCCGGCCGCCAGGACGTGGGCATCCTCTCCTATGCGGCGAAATACGCCTCCGCCTTCTACGGCCCGTTTCGCGACGCGGTCGGCAGCGCGGCGTCGCTGGGCACCGCGGGCAGCCTCGGCGTGGGCGACAAGAAGACCTACCAGATGGATCCGGCCAACACCGACGAGGCCCTCCGCGAGGTGGCCCTCGACATCGCCGAGGGAGCCGACATGGTGATGGTGAAGCCGGCCGGCACCGCGCTCGACATCATCCACCGGGTGAAGACCACCTTCGCCATGCCGACCCTCGCCTATCAGGTGAGCGGCGAGTACGCCATGATCCGGGCGGCCGCCGCCAACGGCTGGCTCGACGGCGAGAAGGCGGCGCTGGAGAGCGTGCTGGTGATCAAGCGGGCCGGCGCCGACGCCGTGCTCACCTACTTCGCGCCCGAGATCGCCCGCGGCCTGGCTTCCCGGTCGTGATGCCACAGTGGTGACGCGCGGGGCCGCCCGTGCCCCGTCGCCGGACGTTCGCTTCCGGCCTCCGGCCTGCAGCTCACTCGGAGGCGTCTGCGCTCCGGCATCCTGCCTGCGCTGGCCGCCTACGCCGGCTCTCGCGGCACGGGCGACCCCTTCGCCGGATGCGGGCACTCGCGGCGTTCCCGGGGCCGCCCGTGCCCTGTCGCCGGACGTTCGCTTCGGCGCTCCTGGGCCTCCGCGCACTCGGAGACGTCGGCGCTTTGCCATCCTGGCTGCGCTGGCCGTCTACGCAGGCTGCCGGGGCATGGGCAGCCCCTCGTCTTGGTTTGCTCTGAGATGCGTGCGGTTTCAGGCAGGTGCTCGCGATCGAGGCTGCAAACGTGTGCCGCGCGGTGCGATCACTTCGGTCGGAATGCCACGAGCCGCTCGGGCCGTGTCTCGAGCCGCGGCGCAGCGGGGTTTCCAGTGTGGATCAGGTCGATGCAGTAGGGGATCGCCGGGAAGACGGCGTCGAGGCACTCGCGGATGCTCTTCGGCCGGCCCGGCAGGTTGACGACGAGCGCGGTGCCGCAGACGCCGGCCGTCTGCCGCGAGAGGATCGCCGTGGGCACTTTCTCGAGCGACACCTTCCGCATCAGCTCGCCGAAGCCGGGCAAGAGCTTCGTGCAGACCCGTTCCGTGGCCTCCGGCGTGACGTCGCGGGGCGCGGGACCCGTGCCGCCGGTCGTCACCACGAGGCAGCAAACGGCCGCCGCCAGCTCGCGGATCGCCGTGGCGATCGTGTCGAGGTCGTCGGGCACGATCCGCTCGCGGGCCTCCCAGGGAGACGCGAGCACCTCGGCGAGGTAGCCGCGGATCGCCGGGCCCCCTTCGTCGGCATACTCTCCGCGGCTCGCGCGGTCGGAGACGGTGAGGATGCCGATGCGGGCTGGCGGCGTGGTGCGGAAATCGCTCATGCGATGGTCTCTCGGGGCAGTCGCACCCGGTGGAGCAGGAGCGGCTCGGTCTTCCCCTTCACGGAAACGGGCGGCAGGGGTTCGAGCTCGATCCCGGGCCGCGTGAGCAGCGCGCGCGTGGATTCGGCGATCAGCACCTCGCCGGCTCCCGCGGCGGAACAGATGCGGCTGGCGACGTTGGTCGTGTCGCCGATCACGGCGTACTGTACGTAGCGTTCCGTGCCGATGTAGCCGGCCGCGGCGGGACCCGAGCAGAGGCCGACGTGGATCGCGATCGGCGGCTGGCCGGCGGCGGCGAGCCGGGCGTTGAGTGGCCCGAGGCCGCCCTGCATGTCGATCGCGGCGGCTACCGCCCTGTCGGCGTCGTCGGCGTGCGTGAAGGGCGCGCCCCAGATGGCGACGAGCGCGTCGCCGATGAACTTTTCGAGCGTGCCCTCGTGGCGGAACACGATCTCCACCAGCGGCGGGAAGTAGGCGTTGAGCAGGTCGACGACCTGCTGCGGCGTCAGCGACGACGACCGCTCCGTGAAGCCGCTGATGTCGGCGAAGAGGACGGTCACCCGGCTCTCGGTTGCCCGCACGGCGACCTCCGGTTCGGCGGCGATCCGGGCCGCCATCTCCGGGGCGAAGAAGCGGCTGAGGTGCTCGCTCGCCACGCTCTCCCGGTGCATCCCGAGCATCCCGTCGACGATGTGGTAGGTGATCCCGGTCGCAAAGGCGAAGCCCTGAACGGAGAGCAGGCAGGCCCGCACGCTCAAGGGCCAAGTGGGCCCGAGCAGCGTCATCGTGCAGTAGGTGAGGGTCGAGAGGCAGCCGGCGAGCAGGACGGCCCGTCGGCTGAACGACAGCCCGGCGAGCACGATCACCATCATGAACATCAGGCTCGGCACGAGCAGGCCGAAGCCCGGGCTGCGGTTGAACCATTCCGCCCAACACATGAAGCCCATGAGTGCCACCCGCATCACGACCAGCGCGTACTTGCGACAGGGATCGTAGGCCGGCCGCACGGCGAGCACGACGAGCACGGCGAGGTGCGCGACCAGGCAGACAGCCGTCGTGAGGATCACCTGCCGCGATACGACGAGGTACTGGTCGTCAGCCGGTAGGTCGCGGATGACAAAGGCGTTCGTGGCCAGCTGCGAGACGATGAACGACGACAGAGTCGCGGCCGCGACCCAGCAGACGACCCGCTCGTTGGCGGTCTCGCGGGCCCGCCGCCGCCGCTCGAAGTCGTCGAGGACAGTCGTCGCCACCGGCACGGCCTCCATGTGCGGCGTGAGATCAGTGCGGCGTCAGAGGACGCCCCTGGCCTCGAGCAGCTTGACGAGCTCGTCCACGCAGCGGCCCACCGGCCACTCGTGCGTCGGCAGCACGAGGTCGGGCTTCGCGGGCGGCTCGTAGGCCGCCGAGACGCCCGGAAAGTTCGCCAGCTCACCGGCGTCGGCCCGCGGGTAGTGGCCGTCGGCGTCGCGGGTGCGGCAGACCTCGACCGGGGCCGCGAGGTGCACGACGAGGAAACGGTCCGGTCCCACCCGGTCGGCGGCCTTCCGCCGCACCGCCTCGTCGGGGGCGACGAAGGCGGCGATGCAGATGAGGCCGGCGTCGTTGAAGAGCCTGGCCACCTCGATGCTGCGGCGCAGGTTCTCGCTCCGCTCGCCCGCCGAGAAGCCGAGGTCGCGGCTGATGCCTAGTCGCATGTTCTGGCCGTCGAGCACCGCCACGCCGCGGCCCATGTCGAAGAGCCGCCGCTCCAGCGCCCGCGCCAGCGTCGATTTGCCCGATCCGGTGAGCCCGGTGAGCAGGATCGTGGCCGGCTTCTGGCCGAACCGCGCCTCCCGCTCGGCGGCCGTCACGCCGCTCGCCTCTCCGTGCAGGTGCTCCGCCGCCGCGGCATCGTCCCAGTGGTCGCCGCCGTCGGCGTCGGCCTCCCGGTCGAGGATCATGCCGGCGGCCACCGTGTTGTTCGTGAGCCGGTCGATCATGATGAATCCGCCCGTTGCCCGGTTGCGGCGGTAGGCGTCGAACGCGATCGGGCCGGTGAGCGTGACCTGGCAGCGGCCGATCTCGTTGAGCGCGAGCGTCGGGGCGGGCTGCCGGTGGAGCGTGTTGATGTCGACCCGGTACCGCAGGGTGCCGACCGCGCCCGGCACCACCTTGCTCGTCTGCTTGAAGAGATACTGCTTGCCCGGCACCAGGGGTTCCTCCGCCATCCACACCACCATGGCGTCGAACCGGTGGTCGACCTTCGGCACGTTGCCCGGCCGCACCAGCATGTCGCCGCGGCTGGAGTCGATCTCGTCCTCGAGCGTGAGCGTGACAGACTGCGGGGCGAAGGCCTCCTCCAGCTCGCCGTCGAAGGTGACGATCGACTTTACGCGGCTCTTCTTCCGCGAAGGCAGCGAAAGGATCTCGTCTCCCTTGCGGATGATCCCAGACGCGACCGTGCCGGCGAAGCCGCGAAAGTCGAGGTTGGGCCGCAGCACGAGCTGCACCGGAAAGCGGAAGTCCTCCATGTTGCGGTCGGAGCCGATGTAGACCGTCTCCAGCAGCGGCATGAGCGGGGAGCCCGTGTACCAGGGCATGTTCGGGCTGTGGGCGACGACGTTGTCCCCCTTGAGCGCGGAGATCGGCATGAAGTGCACGTCGGGCAGCTCGAGCCGCGAGGCGAAGCCGGCGTAGTCGGCCTTGATCCGCTCGAATACCGCCTCGTCGTAGCCGACGATGTCCATCTTGTTGACGGCGACGACGATGTGCCGGATGCCCAGCAGCGACACGATGAAGCTGTGCCGCTTCGTCTGCGGCAGCACTCCGTGGCGGGCGTCGATGAGGATGATGGCCAGATCGGCGGTCGACGCCCCCGTGGCCATGTTCCGCGTGTACTGCTCGTGGCCGGGCGTGTCGGCGATGATGAACTTTCGCTTGTCGGTCGAGAAATAGCGGTAGGCGACGTCGATCGTGATCCCCTGCTGCCGCTCGTCTTCCAGCCCGTCGGTGAACAGGGCGAGGTCGACTTCCTCGCCGGTGGTGCCGTAGCGGGAGGTGTCTTTCTTGATGGCGGCCAGCTGATCCTCGTAGATCATCTTCGACTCGTAGAACAGCCGGCCGATGAGCGTGCTCTTGCCGTCA
>JBIJCD010000219.1:0-6322 GCA_044344895.1 Pirellulales bacterium
ACTGGATCTCGTTGGGGCTGTACTGCAGCGCGAGGCTCGTGATCATCGCGTGCATGAGCGTCGACTTGCCGGAGCCCGTCTTGCCGGCGATCAGGCAGTGCTGGCTCGTGCCCTTGCCCAGCTTCAGGTACTGCAGCTTCTTGGCGCCCGCCGGTCCCAACGGCGCGAGCACCTCGTTTGCCGTGCTGCCCTGCCACCACTCCTCCTCCTTCGGAGCCACGCGGTCGAACGGCACCTCAACGCGCTTGGCGGCCTTGGCGGCCTTGCCCACCCGCTGGATGATCCGCGTGAACACCTCGTCCGGCGGCGGCTGCTCGACGCTGAGTGGCCACTTGGCGAATTCCGGATCCTGCCAGGTGTAAACGCCGTTCTTGAGGACGAGCGTCGTGGAGTGCTTTTCGAGGTCGTCGATGGAGAAGTTCGACGGCATCGTCTGCGTGCCGTCGATCGAGACGATCGTGTAGAACCCGCATCGGGCACCCGAGGCGGCGATGCTCGCCAGACGGCGGGCGCTGGTCTCGGTGAAGTTGGCGGGGAAGTTCGCCACGACGACGAACCGATATGGCTCGGGAACCTCGGCGTCGGCGTTGTAGGCGCCGATCGACTCGTATTCGTTGCGCAGGTATTTCTGAATCACGAGCTCGATCTGCTCGGTGATGTCGGCCAGCTTCTGCTCGATCAGCGGCGGCTCCGTCCAGATGCGGCTGGTGACGAGGAGCTCGTCGTAGTCGGCCAGGTGCATGAAGCCCGCGAACTGCTTGCCGAGCCCGAGCGGGTCGATGATCGTGAAGCGGGTCTGGCCGGCGGGAACCCCGCTGGCGATGCGCAGCATCAGCGCCTGCATCATGTCGGACGCCGTTTCCTTCTGGTCGGCGGTGGTCTTGATGAGAAGCGACGCCTCCACGGGGAAGGGCACGATCGCCGGCTGGGTCCAGGAGATCGGACCGAAGGCGTTGAACTCGGGGCGCTTCGACACGCCCCCGGGCAGTTGCTCGAGGGAGAGTGCAAGCTGCCCGAACCGCAGCCCCGGCGGCGATGCCATCGGCAGCGGTACGTCTTCGCGTGCCAAGTCGTCCCACGGCCGGAAAGCCTCCGCGTCGATCCGGGCGGCATCGTCGTAGGCCGCGGCCGTCTCCGTGCGGACGTGCCGCCACGCCTCGGTCATCCGGGCCCAGTCTTCGTCGCGGCTGCGGTCGGCCGCCGCGAGCCTTTCATCCCGGGCGTGGGCGAGCTTTTCGAGCTGTGCAGCGCACCGCTTGTCGAGCGCGGCGATGAGCGGCGGGTATTTCGTCTCGGCAGCCGCGCACGCGGCCGACCGTCTGGATTCGATCGTCGCGGAGTATTCGGCGCATTTCGCCTCCAGACTGGCGAGCGCGTTGTCTCGCTGCTCCGCGAGCGCGGTGACCTTGGCATCGAATTTGTCTCGGGAGGCCTTGGCCTCCTCGGCCAAGGCCTGCTCGAGCTTCGCAGCCTCCACATCGTGCCGCTTGTGCACGTACGTGACACTGGCGGCCTGGAAGACGCGGGTCTTTGCGGTCATCGCGAGAAGCTCGTCGCGAAGCGCCTGGGCCTGTGTCAGTGCAGCCCGCCGCATCCGTGTGACGAGCCACCAGCCGAGGGCCGCCCCGCCGCCGGCGACGACGAGAAGCGCTGCGGTGGCGACGCCGGCCTTGAGAAGCAGCGATTCCTCGGTGTCGCCCGGCGTCAGCAGGAAGCCGCCGGCTGCAGCCGCGAACCCCAGGAGCAAAGGCACGGCGACGGCTGCCGCCTTTGGGCCGCCCGAATAGGCCGAGGCGACGCTGGGCAGGCCGATCAGCTTCTTCCGGGTGTCGTCGCAAGCCACCCGTAGCTGCTCGAGCTGCTGCAGCAGGGCGGCGCCGGTCGGCAGGGATTCCGCATCGGCAGCCGGTGGCGGTGGCGAGATTTCGTCCGCCGCCGGACGAGGTGAAAGTTTCGCCACGAAGCCGCGGGCCTGGGATTCAGCTTCGTCGAGCTGGTTCGCGATGGCGGCCAGCTCCTTCTCCGACCGACGCAGCTTTTTGATCGGCTCCGACCGTTTGTGCTGGCTGATCTGAGCCGACTCGTTCTCCTCGAACTCCCGATCCGACTTGAGCTTCTCATTGGCGTTGCGCCAGTGCCGATGGACTTCGTCCGTTTTCGATTTGCGCTGGGCCGCAAGTTTGGCGCGGTCACTGGCGACGAGTTTCTCGGCCGCCTCGACGGCCTCCTTCAGGGCGTGGCGCGCCGCGTCAGCCTCACGAGCGTGCGCCTCCTTGACGGCCGCGATGGCCGCCTCAGCCTCCGACCTGGCGGCGGACGTTTCCCGCTCGTGCCGGGCGACGATGTCGTGCTCGAGTTTTTCCCGCTCCGCGGCGGCGCGGCGGAGCCGGTCAATCTGGCGTCGCAGGTGGTCGCGGTCGTAGGCGTTGTGGGTCAAGGTGAGGGCCCGGATGCGTGGTGGAACGGGATGCCGGCTCGTCACCGGCTGCTGATGGAAGACGATTCCCCGGGACGTCGGTCAGGAGTCTTCGGTATCGCTGACGTCGCGTGCGGCTCGAGCGAGGACCTCGGCCAGCCGGCCGACGGCCTCCAGCGTCTCCTTGACCTTCGGCCGCAGCGGCTCGATATGCTCTTCGTGAAAAGCCTTGCTGGTGGCGTCGTCCCACGAATCGCAGGCAGAGTCCCACTTGACCGACAGGTGCTTGAGCGCCAGTGCCAGCTTTGCGGCGCCGCTCGACAGTTCACCGCCGTGGTTCATGTGCCGCTCCCCGAACCGGTGGCCTCGGCGCCGCCCGCCGGCGGCGTTGTCGGTGTGATGGGCGCAGGCTGCTCGTCGAGCGTCCTGGCCACTGAGCCGGCTGCAGTGTCTCCGTGCCGACCGGCTGCGGGCGACGAGGCATTCGTATAGTCGTCGAGCGACCGCAGCATCCGTTCCAATCGGGCCATGGCCCGGGGGCAGTCGATGTCGATCACCTCACGGAAGCGGGTGAGCCGCACGCCGGCCTCCTGCAGCTCCTGGCGCACGATCGGTGTCCAGCGGCGGACCGCCTCCGCCTTTTGCTCGGCGCGGGCGAGCCGCTTCTTGGCTTTTTCCAGCGCCTTCTTCTCCTCGGCGCAGGCCGGCTCGTTGTTGCCCACCTTCTTGTACGTGCGGCAGTGCTGCAGATCCTTCATCGCCTGGTTGACGACGTCTCCCGCCCGGCGGACCTCCGTCTTCCAGTAGGCCGCCTGGTCGACGCAGATCCAGTCGACCATGCGCTGGGCCTGCATTTCCACCTCGGTCGCGCCCTGGCCCGTCTCGTGCGCGAACGCCGCCAGGGCCGTCTTCACGAACGTGATCGTGTCGATCGATCTGACATCGGCTTGTGTGGACATGATGCGACTGTCTGGGGTTGCGGGCGGCGCAGCGCGTGTGCCCGACGGCTCAGCGCTGCTGCTGGTATTCCTCGACCCGTTCAGCCTTGCGGATCAGGTAGGGCACGTAGTCGCCCGTGGCCTCCACGAAGCGGCTGAAGGTGCCCAACTGCTGCTCGAACTCCTCGGCGAACTTCTGCTGCTCCTGGTCGCGCCAGGTGGCACTGAGGGCCGCGAGCTGCCGTTGCACGGCCTGCATCTGCGCCATGACCTCGGTGCTGAAGACGCGGAGCCGGGCGGCGAATCGACGCAGCTCCTGCGGATCGACAATGACCTGTCCCATGGCGGTTCCTTTGCTGCAGAGGGAGCGTCGCTGCGCCGCCGGGGTGTGGCCGCGACAGGCGGGCACGGCGGTGTCGGGGAGGTACGCTCCCCGAGTCCAATCCTATCGCACCCGGTCGCGAGCCGCACAGACGGTGCGATTTGCCGCCGTTGACGGCACCCGCGGCCGCTGTGCGGCCGGGTCAACGGAGCGTACACTCCTGCGGCGGCGGCATGTACCCGCTGCAGCAGCTTTCCCAGCCAGGAGATGCCACGACGATGCAGCCGACAGCCACTCAGGGCCCCGGAGCCGCACGTCCGTCGACCGTTGGAGCCCCAGCCCATCCAGCGCCACATGCCGGCGGCGAGGCGTCGATCTCGCCGGCTCTCGGCTGGCACGTAAGCCATCTTTTTTACAGGTTCGACAGACCGCGATTGGCCGCGCTGTCTCCCTCCGCCCGAGAACAGGGCTGCCGGCAGTTCGTGGAGGCGCTCGACCCCGCGGGTCCGGAGGCCCCCACACGTCTCCAAACCTGGCTCGTCCCGGGGCACAAGGCCGACTTCGGTGTCATGGCGATGGATCCCTCACCCTTGCGGGTCGAGGGCGTGCATCAGCGGCTGCTGGCCGGGCCACTGGGCCAGGCGATCGAGCCGACATGGTCGTTTGTCGGCCTGACCGAGGTGAGCGAGTACGTGCCGACGGTCGAGCAGTACGGAAATCGGCTCGTGGAAGAGGGGGAGACCCGCGACAGCCCGACATGGCAGGCGAAGGTGCAGGGCTATGCGGCACGCGAGGACGCCATGCGTCGGGCGCGGCTGGAGCCGGAACTGCCTCCCTGGCCCAACGCCTGCTTCTACCCCATGAACAAGAAACGGAAGGTCGGCGAGAACTGGTTCTCGTTGCCCTTCGCCGAGCGCAGCCGGCTGATGGCCGAGCACGGCAGGACGGGCATGACCTTCGGCGGTCGGGTCACGCAGCTGATCACCGTGAGCGTGGGGCTCGACGATTGGGAGTGGGGCGTGACCCTGTGGGCGCGGCGGCCGGAGTTCCTCAAGGAGATCGTCTACACGATGCGGTTCGACGAGGCGAGCGCGCGGTACGCGGAATTCGGGCCGTTTTACACCGGCTACGTCCACACCGCGGCCGAGATTCTCGCCCTCTGCCACGTCGCGTAGCGCGTGCGGCCACCTGCACGCGGCGGCCGCCTCCCGTCACTTACCGGACGTCAGCAGGATGTCCACCGCGGTACCCCGTGGCGGAACGCGGCCCTCGAAGGCCTCGAACAACAGCGCGTCGTTGGACTGCGAGCTCTCGATCGTGAGGTCGAGCGTCGCGGTCGGGAAGTTTGACACGCAGATCAGGTCTCCGCCATCGGCCTGGTAGTACTCCTTGCCGTCCGACGGGTCCTTCCAGAAGCTGCTGCCGGCGAACACCCATTCCGCCCGCATGGCTTCGCGTGTGCGGACGTCACGGACCCAGTCCTGCGCCCGTGATTCCTGCACGGCTCCGGTCTGGTCTTTCCAACGCAGCCTCACGACCACGACCGGCCCCGAGGCGGCGACATAGTCGGGGTCGAACGCCACCGGCTTGCCGGGCACCAGGCCGATCGCGACCAGACCCGTGTGCACGAGCCAGGCGGACGAACGAGTGGCCACGAGCGACTCATAGTCCTTCGTGCCCTGCGGGCAGGCGAAATACTCGATGGCCCCCTTGTCGACGCTGACTTCCGCCCCGACGACCACCGTCTTCGTCGCGGGATCGACCCACACGTCTTCGACTGGCGACAGACGCTTGAGCTCGGGGTGCCGGTCGGGCGTCGCTGCGTCCGGCCGCTCACTCGCGGCCGCTGGCTCGGCTCCGCCGCACCAGCGACAGGCTGTGGGAAGCACCGCCACGACGGCGGCGAAAAAGAGCACGCGATGACGCGGTGGCATGGGCGATCCTCGGGCGGCCGGGGCGTGGATGCGGGTCCCGATCCCGGGTACGATACCCGACCTTCCCGTCCGGGTCGAACGTCCGCCGTCGTGGAGGTGGGACTCACCGGCAAACCCTCGACGGTCGACGAGTCCGCCGTTCAGGAGCCCCCACAGCCTCACGGGTCTGACGAGCATGGTCACGAAGAATGCGAAAGAAGGTCGGGCGACGTCGCGGCGGCCGACGGGTGGATCGACGAAGGCCGAGCCGCGACCGCCTCGGCGCCGCGACCGCAGGTCGGCCGCCGTGCCGCATGTCGAGCCGCCGGTGAAGGTGGGCCGTCGGCTCGCCGGACGGCGAATCCGAGGGATCGCGGAGCTGAGCGAGTCGATCGACGTGCGGCGCCGGCTCCGCAGGCTGGCCCGGCAGATCGAACGCGGGCCGCACCATGTCCAGCACATGAATTTCATCGAGGCCGCGATCAGCGATTGCCTCGACGACGCCTCCGCGTCGGCGGTCGACCGCGAACGGTGGCTGCTCGCCGAGGCCGCGACGTGGGGCCTGGCCTGGATGGCACGGACGAAGCGGGCCGGCGGTTCAGCCGGGGGCATCCTGGAACGGTTGGTGAAGTCGGCCCGCTCGGCCCAGGCGACGCTGGCCGCCGGTGACACGCTGCCGGCCCGATTCACGATCGCGATGGCGCGACTGTTTCGCGACATCGAGGCCTGCCGA
>JBIJCD010000220.1:0-6318 GCA_044344895.1 Pirellulales bacterium
CGGCCGACGTCACGGGCACTAGCCTCGCCTGCGCCGAGCGAGCGAACGACACCCGGCCCGCATCGGCGCCTGAGGAACGTCAGCCGATGAGCGATCGGGATTCCGTCGGGGGCGGCACGAGCGGTCCGCAGGCGCATGCCTCCGTCCGCCCGGAGCGGTCGCCGCGTTGGCAGTGGTGGGTCGCGTGCCTGCTGCTGCTGGCCACCATGCTCAACTACATGGACCGGCAGACGCTCGCCAACCTCTCCGTGAGAATCACGCGGGAGCTATCGCTCACCGAGGAGCGTTACGGCGACATCGAGATGGCGTTTGGCTGGGCCTTCGCCTGCGGCTCGCTCTGCTTCGGCATCCTGGCCGACAAGGTTCCCGTCCGCTGGCTCTATCCGGCGGTCGTGATCGGCTGGTCGGCCGTCGGCATTCTCTCCGGCTTTGCAGGCGGCTTCGAGTCGATGCTCGCCTGCCGCACGCTGCTGGGTTTCTTCGAATCCGGGCACTGGCCCTGCGCGCTCAAGACGACGCAGGCGGTGCTGGCCCGCCGCCATCGCATGCTGGGCAACAGCCTGCTGCAGAGCGGCGGCGCGATCGGGGCGATCGTCACGCCACTGGTGATCCGGGCCATGGTGGGCGAGAACCAGGCCGCCGGCGCCTGGCGGCCGCCGTTCGTGGTCATCGGCGGCATCGGCGCGGCGTGGGTGTTCGCCTGGCTGGCGACGATCCGCGCCGACGACCTGGCCGGCGGTGCCGGAACACCCGGCACCGCGCCGCCGGCCGGCGCGCCGTCGTTGCTGCGCACCTGGTGGGATGCCTGCCTCACGAACCGCCGATTCTGGGCGCTGGTGCCGATGGTGGTGTGCATCAACATCGTCTGGCACCTGCTCCGCGTCTGGCTGCCAAAATTCCTGCAGCAGGGCCGCGGCGCGAGCGAGGCCGAATCGCTCTTCTTCAACTCGGCCTATTACGTCGCCGCCGACATCGGCTGCATCGCGGCGGGCGCGGCGAGCCTGTGGCTCGTGCGGCGCGGGATGGCAGTCCACCGGTCCCGGCTCGTGGTGGTGGCGGTTTGTGCAGCCGGCACCGCCCTCACGACGGTGGCGGCCACGCTCCCCCGGGGCGGCGGCATGTACGCCGCGTTGCTCGTGATCGGCGCCGCGGCGATGGGGCTCTTCCCCTGCTACTACTCGCTGGCGCAGGAGGTGAGCCCGCGGCATCTCGGGCTTTCGACGGGCCTCCTCGCCTCGATCGGCTGGCTCGTGTCGGCACCGATGCAAAAGGCCTTCGGCCGGCTCGTCGACCGGACGGGCTCGTTCGACGTCGGCATTGGGCTGGCCGGCCTGGCGCCGGTGCTCGCCTTCGCCCTGCTGCTGGCGATCTGGCCGCGCGAGCAGCCACACGACGAAACGGCCGGCGGCGGGCGCTGATCGGAGTCGCTCAGCCGCCGAGCTCCTCCCCGTCGGGGTCGAGCAGCGACACGACGTGGGCCACGCGGTAGGGTCGCTTCACGAGTCCCGCGGCCCGCGCGGAATGCCACTGCATCATGCAGACGTGGTTCGACGTGGCCAGCACCACCGGGTCGCCGGCGGCCGTCTCCAGGAAGCCGCTCTTGCGGGCCAGGATCTCGCGGGCGTTGTCCGGCTTCTGCAGGTTGTAGACGCCACCCGAGCCGCAGCAGTCGTGGGCCTGCGGCGCGAGCTCCCACGCGTAGCCCGTGGCGTCGAGCACGGAGGCCGGGATGCCGGCCTCCTTCTGGCCGTGCACGAGATGGCAGGGCAGGTCGACGTGGAGACGGACCGCGTTCGGCCGCCGCTGCCGCCGCACCGGCCCGATATCGCCGAGGAAGGCGAGCACGTCCCGCACCGGCGGCGATCGCAGCGTCGAGCGCTGCATCGTCTTCCGCAGTGCCAGGCCGCAGCCGGACGAATTGGTCACGATGGCGTCGACGTCGAGCCCGGCGAACGCCCGACTGTTCCGCTGCCGCAGGGCCTCGACGCCATCGAGGCCGAGGTGCTCCTGGAAGGCGCCGCAGCAGCCCTGCGTCGGCGGCACCACCACCTGCACGTTGTTCTCGACGAGCACCCGGACGGTGGCGAAGTTGATCTCCCGGAAGAGCGACTCCATCAGGCAGCCCGTCAGCAGGGCGACTCGCGGCCCCGTCGGCCGGCGCTCCGCCACGAGCCCGCGGGCGTAGGCCGCCGTCGACGTGACCGCCGCGGGCCTGCCGGGAAACACGTACCGCTGCCGCAGGCCGCCCCAGCGACGCAGCAGGCGGGCGGGCCAGAGCGCCCACTGCATGAGCGACGGCCGCGCGGCCAGCGCCGCGGCCCCGCGCAGTATGGCGGCCGGCCGGCTGCGTCCCGCCGCCACCTGCCCCTGCCGCGCATGCTCGAGCGCAAGGCCGTAGGGCACGTTGCCGGGGCAGGCAGTCTCGCAGGCCAGACAGCCGACGCACTCGGCCGTGTAGAAGTCGGTCCACGCGTCGGGCGGGAGCCGGCCCTCGGCCTCCTCCCGCCACAGCCAGAGCCGACCGCGGGGAGAGTTGTTCTCGTCGCCGGTCAGCTGGTAGGTCGGGCAGACCTCGAGGCACAGCCCGCAGTGGACGCAGCCACTCAGCGGGTCGGCCGCGGCGTGATGTCCGGTGCCGGAACAGGATGGCGTCATCGGATGCGGCGCGGTCATGCGGCCCCCCAGTCGCGGGCGAGCACGTCGATCCACGCCGCCTCCGCCGCCGCCGCCGGCCGTGGCGGCAGGTGCCGCGAGAAGGCGGAGCCGCCGAGCGGCTCGAGGTCGCCCGCATGCCGCGCCACCACGTCGGCGGCCACGGCCGCCGCGTCGGCAGCCGGCGATGCGTGGACGTGCACGACGCCGCGGGCGAGGATGGCCACCGCCCGCACGCCCGGCCGCGCACCGACGCCGCGGGCCAGGCCGGCCGCGCGGTCGGACGTGGTCTCGAGCACCGCGTCGGGGAGGCCGTCGCTGGCCGCCGGGCGGCCCTGCTCGATGTCGATCGTAACGCCCGCCTCACGGGCCCACGCGGCGAGGAAGGCCTCGTACACGGGCCACTCGGCCGCCCGGGCCTGGATGCCGATCCGCGCCGCGACGCGGTCGCCCGCCACGATGAGATCGATCGCATCGAACCAGTGCACCCAGCACGACCGGGCGAGCCCCGACGCCGCGGCCACCACGGCGTCGGCGGCGCCGGTGACCTGGCAGTTCGCCGACAGTTCGCCAGCCGGCCGCAGCCGCAGCACGCAGTCGACCGGCGTGCCGAAGCGGCCGCCCGACGAGAGCAGAAACCGCAGCAGGTCATAGCCCGTCGTCGTCTTCACGACCCGCTCGCCGACCCGCACCACGCGGCCGTCGCCCAGCCGCCAGTTCACGCCGAGAATCGCGTCGCAGTAGGGGCCGAACCGCGACGACGCCGACGCATGGCCGCTGGCGGCGATCTGCTCCACGAGCGGTCGCCCGGGATCGAGGACGAGCGGAAACCGCAGCCGGTGCGGTGCCGCGACCGCGTCGATGTCGGCCGCTGTGGCGTCGGCCGGCACGCAGGCGACGCCGTCGACGGGATCGACGAACGGCGTGAAAGCCCGCCCTGCGGTCGCAGGCGAGGCCGGGCCGACGATGACGGCGTGGATGTCGCCCCGCGACGCGGCGGCCGCATCGAACCGCCGGCTGGTGAAGACCTTGAGGGGATTGAGCTGGTCCCGTGGGTTGAAGGCGGCCGGCACGGCCAGCTGCATGCCGATGTTGTCGGGCGAAAGCACCAGCGGCATGTAGGCCGCCTTGTCGTTGCCGATGCCGTGCTCCCCGGAGAGCGTACCGCCGACTGCGATCACCCGGTGCATGAACTGCTTGCCGAGCCGCTCGACCTTCTCGAGATCGCCCGGCCGCGCGGCGTCGAAGAGAAAGTTCGGGTGGAGGTTGCCGTCGCCGGCGTGGAACACGTTGACGACCGAGATGCCCACCGCATCCGACTCGTCGTAGAGGTGCTGCAGCACGTCGGCCAGCGCCCGCTTGGGGATGACGGCGTCCTGCACCACGAAGTCGGGGCTCACCTGGCCGAAAAGCCCGCCGGCGGCCTTGCGTGCCTTCCATAGCTTCCGTCGCTCCTCGGCCTCGTCGCTCGCCTCCACCCCGACCGCGCCGGCCCGGTGGAGCAGGTCGGTGACGCCAGCTACGCGGGCATCGACGAGCGTCGCCGGACCGTCGATCTCCACGATCAGCAGAAAGCAGTCCTGCGGCAGGCCGACGGCCATCTGGCTGTTTTCGACGAGCGCCACGCACCGCGGGTCCATCAGCTCGATCGCCACGGGGGCCGCGGAGTCAGCCACGAGCGCGTGGATCGCCCGCTCGGCGTCGACGAGGTCCCGGTAGGTGGCCCGGAACGTCCAGACCTTCTCCGGCCTCGGCACCAGCCGCAGCCAGAAGCGGGTGAACGCGGCGAGCGTGCCCTCGGAGCCCACCATCAGCCGCTTCCAGTCCTCTCGCCACGGGCCGCGGCCGCCCGCCGGCCCCCCGAAGCGGTGCACGCTGCCGTCCATGAGCAGCGCCTCGACACCGAGCACGTAGTTGCTGGTCACACCGTAGCGGAAGCAGTGCGCGCCGCCGGCGTTCATGGCGACGTTGCCGCCGATCGTGGAGACGGTGCCGCTGGAGGGATCGGGCGGGTAAAAGAGCCCCAACGGCTCCACCGCCTGCTCGATCTGCCGCAGCGTGACGCTGCACTCCACCTCGCACCAGCCGCCCGCGCGGTCGATCTCGCGGATGCCCCGCAGCGCCGACGTGTGCACGACGACGCCCCCCTGGGCGGCGACCGGGCCGCCGGCCAGCGAGGTGCCGGCGCCGCGGACGCAGATCGGCACGTTCCAGTGCCGCGCCTGCCGGAAGATCTCCACCATCTCGCCGGCGTCGGCGGGGATGACGACGGCGTCGGGGCGATACCGCTTGAAGCTGATGCCATCGGCGGCGTAGCCGACCAGCTGCGCCGGCGCCGTAAGCACCCGGCCGCGCGGCGCCGCCCGCCGCAGCGCGTCCTCGAGCCGCGTCGTCGAGCGGCCGCCTGCGACGGTCGTGCCGGGAAAGGCCATTCAGACCTCGGCCAGCGGCTCGGTGGCGTCGCCGAACGACTTCTCGCGGACTCCCATCTTCTCCATCATCGACAGATAGAGCCGGCACATCTGCCGGTTGTCGGCCTTCGCGTAGTCGAGCACCCGGCCGGTCTCGAGCCGGCCGCCGGCCCTGCCGAGCACGGCTACCGGCAGCCGGTCGTTGTCATGCTTGGCGCCCGCCATCATGCTCGAGCACATCATGATCATCGAGTTGTCGAGGGCCGACCTGCCCCCCTCGTCGATGGCGTCGAGCCTGCGGGCGATGTGGGCCATCTGCTCCATGAAGAACTGGTTGACCTTGAGCCAGTCGTCGCCGTCCGAATGCGACAGCAGATGGTGGATCATGTAGTCGATGCCCTGACTCGGGTTGTCGGTCCGCGGGATGTTCGGGAAGCGGAGCGCGGAGTGGTCGTTGTTGAGCTTGAGCGTGCAGATCCGGGTCGTGTCGGTCTGGAACGCGAGCACGACGAGATCGCACATCAGCCGCATGTGCTCGGCGACGTCCTGTGGAATGCCGTCGGACGGCCGGGGCACGTCGGGCTTGTCGAGCGTCGGCTTCCAGCCCTGCAGCTCGCCGCGCTTGCCGGCACCGGCGATGCGGGACTCCACGTCGCGGACGCTGTCGAGGTATTCGTCGAGCTTGCGGCGGTCGATCGTGCCGATCCGCCGCCGCAGGTCGCCGGCGTCCTCGATCACGGCGTCGAGCACGCTGGCGTCGCCCTTTTGCGTCCCGTCCTTGAAGAGGCGGTCGAAGGCCAGTGCCGGGTAGAGCTCCAGGGGCGTCGGCGTGGTGGGCGAGCTCCACGAGATATGGGAGCTGTAGAGCATGGAGTAGTTCTTGTGCACCGACGGGTTCGATTTCTCGCAGCCCAGCACGAGGCTCGGCACCTTCGTCTCCCGACCATACGTGGCAGCGAGGTGCTGGTCGAAGCTCGTGCCGGAGCGGATGTCGCCGCCCGACGCCAACGGTGCGCCGGAGAGCAGGTTGCCCGTCTGCGAGCTGTGGATATTCCCCTTGCGGGCCTGCTCGTTGTAGAGGCCGTTGACGAACAGGAGCCGCTCGCGGAAGTCGGCGATCGGCGTGAGCACCCTGCCGAGCTTCATGTCGGAGCCGGCCCCCTCGGCCCACCACTCCTTCGAATGGAAGCCGTTGCCGGCGAAGAGCACGGCCAGCCGCACGGGCGGCTCGCCCGCCGCCGGCCCGTCCGCGGCG
>JBIJCD010000221.1:0-6299 GCA_044344895.1 Pirellulales bacterium
GGCAGAAGTCTCCTCGCGGGATGATTTCGCGCGACCGCCTGTGGCGGCACGCACGTCGTGGACATGCGAAATCCTCCACGCTCGTCGAGCTTCCGCCGATCCCGGCTCGCCGTGAGCCTGCAGAGAACGCGAGGGGTCGCCCGTGCCCCGTGAGCCGGCGTTGGCGGCAAGCGAAGCCATGGATGGCGGAGCGTAGCCGGCATCGAGTGAGCGAAGGCCTGGAGGGCCGGAGCGAACGTCCGGCGATGGGGCACGGGCGACACCGGCCCTCCGGCCTGTGTGGCGACGAGTCGGCGAACCACGAAGCATGTGCGGTATCATGCTGCCATGAAATCTGCATGTCTCGTCATGATGATCCTGCTGGCCGCCGCGCGGGCGGCCGTGGCCGTGCCGCCGAACGTGCTGTTCATCATGGCCGACGACCTGCGGCCCGAGCTGGCCGCCTACGGCTCGCCGGCCGTGACGCCGAACCTCGACCGGCTCGCCGCCCGCGGGGTGCGGTTCGAGCGGGCCTACTGCCAGCAGGCGGTCTGCAATCCGTCGCGGAGCTCGATGCTCACCGGCCGGCGGCCCGACACGCTCGGGATCTGGAGCAACGAGACCCACTTCCGCGACAAGAACCCCGACGCCGTCACGCTGCCCGGCTGGTTCAAGGCCCACGGCTACCAGACCCGGTGTGCGGGCAAGATCTTCCACAACTGGCATACCGCCGTGAAGGGCGACCGCGGCTCCTGGTCGGCGCCGGAGTTCCTCCACTATGCCAACCACGGCGAGGACGTGCCGCTGGTCGAGGAGCCGGTGCCGCCGAACCTCGCGGTCCACAGCCCGCGCAACTACGGCCGCGTGCCGCTCGACGACTGCCGCGACGTGCCCGACGAGGCCACCTACGACGGTCGGGTGGCGGCCGAGGCGGTGAAACTGCTCGGCGACCTGAAGGACGGGCCCTTCTTTCTCGCCGTCGGCTTCTGGAAGCCGCATGCGCCGTTCAACGCGCCCAAACGCTACTGGGATCTCTACGACCGCGACCGGCTGCCGCCGCTCGACCCGGCCTGGCCCGCGGACGCGCCGGAGATCGCCGGGCACGCGAGCACGGAGATCCTCGGCCCGCCGAAGCAGCAGCGTCCCCTCACGCCCGCGCAGATCGCGGAGATGCGACATGGCTACTTCGCGGCCGTGAGCTTCATGGACGCCCAGGTAGGAAAGGTGCTCGACGCGCTCGAGCGGAGCGGCCGCGCCGCCGACACCGTGATCGTGTTCGTGAGCGACCACGGCTATCACATCGGCGAGCACGGGCTGTGGGCGAAGACGTCGAACTTCGAGTTGGACGCCCGCGTGCCGCTCGTCGTATCGGTGCCGGGGGCAGGCCGGGCCGGAGCGACGACCGCGGCCCTCGTGGAACTCGTCGACCTGTTCCCCACGCTCGTCGAGGCCTGTGGCCTGCCCGTGCCGGCGGGGCTCGAGGGGGCGAGCCTCATGCCGCTGGTGCGCGGCGAGGCGGTGGCGGTGAAGCCCGCCGCGTTCACGCAGCACCCGCGGCCCGCCTACTACGAGCGGGAGCCCGCGAAGCGGCCGACGGCGATGGGCGTGAGCGTCCGCACCGAACGGGTGCGCTACACGGAGTGGCGGGACTGGACCAGCGGCGCGACGCTGGCCCGCGAGCTCTACGACCACGCGAAGGATGGGCCGGAGCTGCGAAACGTCATCGACGATCCAGCGCTGGCGCCCGATCGGGAGGCGGCGGCACGGCTGCTCGCCGCGCGGTTCCCGCCCACGCCGCACGCCGCCCCGGCGCCCGGCCGCTGACGGCCTGTCTCGCGCCGCCCGGCGGATCGGGTAGGATCGCGGCCCGAGGAGGGTTTGAGCCATGGCCGCGACGACGATCGTCTGGTTCCGTCACGATCTGCGGCTCGACGACAATCCCGCCCTCGTGGCCGCGGCCGCCCGCGGCGCCGTCGTGCCCGTCTTCATCTGGGCCCCCGAGGAGGAAGCTCCCTGGGAGCCAGGCGCCGCGTCCCGCTGGTGGCTGCACCATTCGCTGGAGCGGCTCGCCGCGGCGTTGGACAAGGCCGGGGCACCACTGGTCATTCGCCGCGGGCCGTCGCTCGAGGCGCTGCGGTCGCTCGCGAAGGAGTTCGCGGCCACCCACGTCGTCTGGAACCGTCGCTACGAGCCGGCCGTGATCCGTCGCGACACGGCCATCAAGAAGTCGCTCGCCGCCGCCGGTCTCGCCGTCGAGAGCTTCAACGGAGGCCTGCTCTTCGAGCCGGTGCACGTGGCGACGAAGGAGGGCAAGCCCTACCAGGTGTTCACGCCGTTCTGGCGGTCGCTCCTGGCCCGCGACGAGCCGGCCGAGCCGGCCGCGGCGCCCAAGAAGCTCGCCGCGGCGGCCACGGGCCGCGGTGCCGCGAAGAGCCTCACGATAGAGTCGCTCGGCCTGTTGCCCACGATCGATTGGGCCGGCGGGATGCGGAAGGCCTGGATGCCGGGCGAGGCCGGCGGCCGGAAGCGGCTCGACGCTTTTCTCGCCGAGGCAATCACCTCGTACGGCACGGCCCGCGACCGGCCCGACCGCGACGGCACGAGCAGCCTGTCGCCCCACCTCCACTTCGGCGAGGTGTCGCCCCGCCGTGTCTGGCACGCCGTCCGTGACGCCGTGGGTGGCAAGCCGGCTGCGGCGATTACCGGCAGCCCGGAGGTGTTTTTGCGGGAGCTCGGCTGGCGTGAGTTCGCCAGCCACCTGCTCTACCACTTCCCGCACACGACCGACGCCCCGCTGCGGGCCGACTACGCCCGGTTTCCCTGGGCCAAGGATCCCGTCGGCCTCCGCGCGTGGCAGCGGGGACGGACCGGCTTTCCGATCGTCGACGCCGGCATGCGGCAGCTGTGGGCCACCGGCTGGATGCACAACCGCGTGCGGATGATCGTGGCCAGCTTCCTGGTGAAAGACCTGCGGGTCAGCTGGCTGGAGGGGGCGAAGTGGTTCTGGGACACGCTCGTCGACGCCGACCTCGCGGCCAACACGCTCGGCTGGCAGTGGGCTGCCGGCTGCGGCGCCGACGCGGCCCCTTACTTCCGGATCTTCAACCCGACGAGTCAGGCGGAGAAGTTCGACCCGGACGAGAGCTACGTGCGGGAATGGGCCGGGCTCGGCAAGGGCTATCCGGAGCCGATCGTCGACCACGCCGAGGCGCGGAAGCGGGCGCTCGAGGCGCTCAAGGTCGTGTCGAGGGGCAAGTGATCCGCCTGCTGTCGGCTCGGCCGGATGTCACGACTTCTTCTTCGCCAGGTCGTCGATCGCCCCGCGGACCTTGTCGACGATCTTCTTCTGCGACGCGGGCTCCGACACCTTGTCGGCGGCCTTGTCGGCGTCCTTGAGCAGCGCCATCGCCTTCTTCGTATCGCCGTTGGCGGTCGTCGCCATGGCCACGGCGAGCAGCGCGTAGGCCCGGCTTTCCGACCGCTCGATGCTCTTGGCAGCCGCCTCGGCCTCCTCGAGCAGCTTCGTCGCCTCGGCCTTCTTGCCGGTCCGCGCCTGCACGTTGGCGGCCGCCGCAAGCGCCTCCGCCTTGGCCCGGGGCTCCTTGAGGGTCTTGGCGGCTTCCAGGAGTTTCGCCACCACGTCGCTGGCCGAGTCGGCCAGCCCGCTGCGGGTGTAGCCCAGCGCGACCGCCGCCAGCGCGTCGGCCCGAAACCGCTCCTCGACGCCGTCGGCCACCTCGGTCGCCTTCTTCAGCGTTTCCTTGGCGGCCTGCGAGTCGGCGGCCCCCTTCGACTTGTCGCCGTAAACGGCCCCGGCATCGGCCAGCAGCTGCGTCTTGCGGACCTGATCCTCGATCCCTTCGGCCCGGCCGATCGCCAGCGACAGCACCTCCCGGGCCTGCTTCCGCTCCCCCAATTCCGCGAGGATGGCCCCGGATTCGACGAGCCGCTGGGCGAAGACATTCGCATCCCCCCCGTCCCCCTTCAGACGCTCGAGCGCCTTCAGCGTGGTCTCCTTGGCGGCGTCCCGCTGGTTCTGCCCGATCTGCAGCCGGGCGACCTTGAGGAACGCGGCCGCCTGCCGGTCGGGCGTCGGCTCCTTCTCCGCTTTTTCCAGCCGCTGCGCGATCGTGAGGCCCGTCTTCTTCTTGCCGCAGCCGCCGGTGGCCGGCAGTGCCGCGACGGCCACCAGCGCGATCGTCGCGAGGCGAACCCATCCCGACTGGAACATGGCAGGCAACTCCGTGGAGGACGAAACCGGTGGCACCGCGGCGCGACCGGGGGATGTCAGAACTTGAGGCGGGCCCGGGACAGCCGGGCGTGGGCCTCGGCCATGAGATCGTCTTCGGCGGCTTCGTCGGCCGCCTCGTACGTGGCGGAAAACCGCAGGTAGGCGCCGCAGTCGTCCCACGGCACGGTCGAGATCGACAGGTCGCGGATGAGAAACTGGCTGGCATCCTGCGCCGTGGCGAACGTGCGGTCGCCGGCGCCCTTCGGACTCTTCGTGTAGAGGAAGTAGGTGCCGCCGGGCATGTCGCAGTCGAAGCCGACGGCACGGAGCACGCCCACCAGTTTCTCGAGACGCCGGCGGTACTTCTCGCGGACGAGCCGGGGGATCTCCGGATCGTCGAGCGCCGCCGCGCCGGCCTTCTGGATCGCCATGAACTGGCCCGAGTCGCAATTGTCCTTCACGTCGGCGAAGGCCCGCACGATCTTCTCGTGGCCGCACACCCAGCCGAGCCGCCAGCCGATCATGTGGAAGCCCTTCGACATCGAGTGGACCTCGACGCCCACCTCCTTCGCCCCGTCGACCGACAGGAAGGAGAGCGGCTTGTCGTCGTAGGAGAGCATGATGTGGGCTGCGTCCTGCACGACGATGATCCGGTGCTTGTGCGCGAAGTCGATCACCTGCTCGTAGAATTTCCGCGTGGCCGTCCGGCCGGTGGGGCTGTTGGGGTAGCAGAGCACCATGAGCTTCGTGCGGTCGAGCACGTCTCCGGGGATGCCGTCGAGGTCGGGCAGGAAGCCGTGCTCGGGCACCAGCGGCAAGCGGTGGACGACGCCGCCGAACCAGCGGGTGGCCGTGCCGGCTACGGGATAGCCGGGCACGGTCATGAGCGTGACGTCGCCGGGATCGATGAAGGCGGCCGGCAGCATCGCGTAGGCGGTCTTCGAGCCGATGCAGTGGTTGACCTCGGTCACGGGGTCGAGCCTGACGCCGAACTCGCGCTGCATGAAGCGGGCCACCGCCTCCTTGTAGACGGCGATGCCGTTGTCGGCGTAGCCGCGGTTCTCGGGCCGGTCGACCTCCCGCTTCATCACCGTCCGCACGCCCTCGGGCGCCATCTCGTCGTTCTCGCCGATTCCGAAATCGAGCATCCGCCGCTCCGGGTGGTCGGCGAGCGCCTGCCGCTTGGCCCGCTTGATGAGCTCGAACTTGTAGATCTCGTTGCCCTTGCCGTAGGCGGCGCCGCCGATCCGTTGGGCGAAGAGGTCCTGGAACCAGGGATCGGCGGCTTCCTGCGGGGCGGGCGTGCTGGTGGTGGCCATGGGTCGTGGGTGGAGGGCTGGGGCGGAGTCGGCGTCGTGCCGCGGAGACTGGAAGCGGTCAGTATAGGGAAGGCGGGCGGCAGCGCGACCCGGTCGGCAGGCCGCGCGTTCCACCCCCCGAAGGAGCGTGCCGGCGGGCTGCCGCGGGCCTGCCGGATGGGGGCGAAAACCGGGCGATTCGAGCCGTTTTTCCCGTGATTTGATTCGGGTTCGGCGGCTGTGTGCACTAGATGGCAAGGAGCCACAGCCATGCCCACGCACGCGACCACGCCGGGAGCTTTCGGGCCATTCGACGGTGACTTCGACCCGTTCGAGGACGACGACGCCGTGGGCGTCCTGATTCCGCTGGAGTGACGGCGGCAGGTGCCTTCGGCGGCTGCGAGCCCGCTCGCCACAGCGTGCCAGCGCCCGGGGTTCTCGGGGCGGATCCTCGGGGCCGCTCCCCGGCCCGCCCTGGCTGCCCTCGTGAGGCCAGTCAGCGCCGGCCGGCCAGCAGAGCTGCGACGGGCGTCCCCGCCGAGAGCTTCATCGGCCGGCCGATCGGCGTGTCGACCTCCCGGGCGAAGTCGACCCCCAGGGCCTCGAGCACCGTCGCCGCCAGGTCCGGGATCGCGACCGGGTCGGTGGGCATCTTCACCCTGCCCTCCGGATCGGTCTGACCGATCACGCTGCCCGTGGCGATGCCCGCCCCGCCGAGCAGGCAGGAAAACCCGTGCGGCCAGTGGTCGCGGCCGTCGAGCGGGTTGATCCGGGGCGTGCGGCCGAACTCG
>JBIJCD010000222.1:0-6268 GCA_044344895.1 Pirellulales bacterium
TGCTACACATCGGTCGGGAGGGGTGGCTGCCTCGTTTACGCAGCTCACGGCCGGTAAGGTCGATGCCGCCCACCCATAAAATTCGCCCCCCTGGCTCTGCCGGGGCCTTTCCCCGGCCTCACCGGGCCTACCCTTCCACCCGGAAGCGGCTGACGGTGTCGGCGAGCCCGTCCGCCGCGGCCACCATCTGCTGCGACGCCCCCTTGAACTCGTCGAGGGCGTCGGCCGCCGCCCGCGAGCCGCCCGCCAGCGTGACCAGGGCCTCCGTGATCTGCTGGGCCCCCTCGGCCTGGGCCTGCATGCCCTGCTTCACGGAATCGAACCGGCCTGCCAGACCATGCACCTTGCCGATCACCTCCGCAAACTGCCCGCTGATCCCCGACACCCGGTCCACCCCGGTCTTCACGTCGGCCGCGAACCTGTCCATCTCCGCCACGCCAAGCGTCACCGCCTGCTGCATCTGCTCCACCAGCCGCTCGATGTCGAGCGTGGCCACCGCGGTCTGATCGGCCAGCCGCCGGATCTCGCGGGCCACCACGATGAAGCCCTGGCCATATTCGCCCGCCTTCTCGGCCTCGATGGCGGCGTTGATCGAGAGCAGATTGGTCTGGTCGGCCACCTTCGTGATCGTGGTGATCACCATGTTGATGTCCTCGGCCCGCTGCCGGATCGCCGCCAGACGGCTGGAAAACTCGGCGGTCGACCGCTCCAGCTGCGACATCGTCTGCCCCACGTCGGCCAGGTCATCGCGGCCCGCGTCGGCCACGCGGGCCGTGTCGGCCGCCACCTGGGCCACGTCCCGCATCGTGCCGAGCAGCTCCCGACCGGTCGCCGAGATCTGCCGGCTGGCCACCGCCGCCTCGCTGGTGCTCGACCCGAGCGACCCGATCGCCGACTCCTGCCGGTGGCCGGCGGCCGCCAGCTGCCGCGCGGTGGCATTGAGCTCGATGCTCGACCGCTGCACCTGCGACACGAGCGACCGCAGGCCCGCCGTCATTCCGCCGATGTCGCGGAGCAGCTGCCCCGTCTCGTCGCCGCCCGTCATGTCGACCGCACCGGTGAGGTCGCCGGCGGCCACCCGCCGCGCGGCCTCGACCGCCGTGCCGATCCGCCCGGTCAGGCTGCTGCCCAGCCAGCTGAGGAGCCCGAGCGCACCCGCCATGCCGGCCGCGGCCAGCCCCGCCGACCACAAGAGCGGCCCCCGCGCCCGCTCGAGCACGTCGCCCTCGGGCATCTGCATCACCACCGTCCAGCCGCCCGTGGGCAGCCTGGCACCGGCGTAGAGGCAGGCCTCGCCGCTGAGCGGATCGACCGCCCGCCGCAGGCCCGCGGTGGGGGCGGCCAGAAACTCGCCGAGGATGGCGGCATACGCGGTCTCGCCGACCGGCTTCGTGTGCATGTCGGCCGCCCTGACGGTCGACGCGATCACGCGGCCCAGACGGCTGACGAGAAAGACGTCGACGTTCCAGCCCGCCTCCCGCTGCTGCCCGCGGACGACCTCCAGATCGTCCGCCAGCCTATCGAGCGGCCGGTCCACGCCGGCGACGCCGAGGAAGCGGCCGTCCACCGAGATCGGGTAGGTCTGCTCCACCATCAGCCGGCCCTGGTAGTCGTAGGGCTCCGTGACCATCGCCTTGTCGGGCTCGGCCGCGTCGAGAAACCGCCGGCGGCAGCCCTCGTAGTAGAGCCCCTCGAGCATCACCAGCGGCGTGATCCGGATCGCACCGCCGGCGGCCTGATCGCGGTAGACGTAGGGGATGAACCGGCCTTCTTCGCCGAGGGCCTGCGGCGGCAGCCCCGCGAGCTGTTCACCGCCGGACGGTGCTGCACGCTCGAGCAGGGCGGAGCGGGCCGGCGGCTGCGGCGCGGCTTCGAGCCGGCTGGCCGCGGCGGCATCGAGGCCATCGGCGTCGGGCTCGTAGCCGACGTAGGCCGCGGTGAACTGCGGATAGTCGTCGAGGACGGCACGGGCCATCCGCACCGCGTCGAGCCGACGCCCCAGGCCCTCTTGGGCCGCCAGCGCCATCGTCTTCGCCACCGTCACCGCCTCGAGCGTGCCGCGATCGATGGCGGCGGCGATCTCGCGGGTGCGATCGACGAGCATCTCCTCGCCATAGGCCATGAGGAGCGACCGGGTGCGAAGCATCTGCGCGGCGATCACCGCCGCGACGATCACCGCCGCCGGCAGGATGCCCAACAGGAACAGCCGGCCACGGATTCCAAGCGACGGCAGCGGCATGGCGGGCGGCAGTGCGGGGCGGGGCAGGGCGGCGACCCGCCCGGAACGCCTAGGTTACTTTCCCGGCAGCCCCCGCACCCGGGCTGGGAAGCCGGCCCCAAAAGGCCGTATAACCGGCGAAAACGCCCGGCGCCAAAACCGCCGGACCAGGATCCGGCGGCTCGACCGGCAGCGGCTCCCGTCAGGCCGCCCTGCCGAAGCTGCGGCCCCGCTCGCTTACGCCATGTGGCTCACGCAAACGTACGACGCGCTGCTGTTCGACTGTGACGGCACGCTCGCCGACACCATGCCGGCCCACTACCGGGCGTGGCTGGCCGCGACCGAGGCCCACGGCCTCGACTTCGACGAGGACCGTTTCTACGCGCTCGCCGGCCGGCCGACGCGGAACATCATCGCCACGCTGGCGGCCGAGGCCGGCGTGGAGATCGACCTGGAGCGGGCCGCGCAGGCGAAGGAGCGGTCGTTCCTCCAGCAGCTCGAGCACGTGCAGGCGATCGACCCGGTGGTGGACGTCGTGCAGCGGTCGCGCGGGCGGATTCCGATCGCGGTCGTGACCGGCGGCTACCGCGACGTCTGCCTGCAGATCCTCGAGCACGTCGGCATCGCCGCCGCCTTCGACACGATCGTCGCCAGCGAGGACACCGATCGGCACAAGCCAGACCCCGACCCCTTCCTGGAGGCGGCCCGCCGGCTCGGCGCGCGGCCGGAGCGGTGCGTGGTGTGGGAAGACAGCGACCTCGGCCTGGAGGCGGCCCGCCGCGCCGGCATGCACTGGATCGACGTGCGGTCGTTCCACCAGCCAGAACGGCTCACGCCATGACCCGCACGAGCGACACGCCAGCGTCGCCCCCGCCGGTCACTCTGGACGACGTGCGGACGGCCCACGAGCGGATCCGTTCCGGCATCTACCGCTCGCCGTGCCCGCAGAGCGTGTCGCTCTCCGACCTCACCGGCTGCCGGATCTTCTGCAAGCTCGACCTGCTGCAGCGGACGGGCAGCTTCAAGGAACGCGGTGCCCGCAACGCGCTGCTGCTGCTCGATGCGGCCCAGCGGGCCCGCGGCGTCGTGGCCGCCTCGGCGGGCAACCACGCCCTCGGCCTGGCCTACCACGGCCGGCTGCTGGGTATTCCGGTGACGGTCGTCATGCCGCGGTTCGCGCCGCTGGTCAAGCTGGCCACCTGCCGTCGGCTGGGCGCCCGCGTGATCCTCGAAGGCGATTCGTTCGACGACGCCCGGCGGCTGGCATCGGAGCTGGCGGCCCGCGACGGCCTGAACCTCGTGCACGGCTTCGACGACGTCCGCGTGGTCGCGGGGCAGGGGACGATGGCGCTGGAGGTGCTCGAGGACGTGCCCGACGCCGACGCGATCGTGGTGCCCACGGGGGGCGCCGGCCTGCTGGCGGGCGTGGCCACGGTCGCCAAGAGCCTGCGGCCCGGCATCCGCATCATCGCGGTCGAGCCGACGGCCGCCGGCAGCCTCACCGCGTCGCTGGCCGCCGGCCGCCCCGTGCAGGTGCCGACCCGTCCGACCCTCGCCGACGGCCTGGCCGTCGGGAAGGTGGGCGCGATCCCGTTTTCCATCGCCGCGCCGCTGGTCGACCGCGTGGTCACCGTCGACGAAGAGGCGATCTCGCTGGCGGTGCTGCGGCTGCTGGAGCTCGAGAAGACCGTGGTGGAGGGCGCCGGCGCCGCGGCCCTGGCGGCGGTGATGGGGGAGGCGGGCCGGGAGCTCGCCGGCCGCACCGTGGTGCTGCTGCTCTGCGGCGGCAACATCGACCTCACGATCCTCGACCGGGTGATCAAGCACGGCCTGGCGACCGACGGCCGGCTGTGGCGGTTCACCACGCAGGTGACCGACCGCCCCGGGGGGATCGCGAAGCTCACCGCCGCGATCGCCGCAGCCGGGGCGAGCGTGCAGGAGATCGTGCACGACCGGGCCTTCTCCGGGCCCGACGTGTTCGTGACGAGCGTGGAGGTGACGGTCGAGACCTCCGACCGCGACCACGTCGTCGCCCTCTACGAGCGGCTCCGCCGCGACGGCTTTTCGGTGGTCCCCTCGACCGCCCCCGGCACGCTGCCGTCGCGGCCCGCCGGCAAACCCTGACGGTCGCAACGGCCAGGGTGGCCACGGTCGATTTTCTGCGGGGCTGAGCCGCGGCCGGTCGATCCCATCCAGGTTGCGGCGAAGGCCGGTCGCCGCCCTGGCAGGAGCATGCCCATGATCACCCAGCAACGCGGCCTTCTCGCCGCGCCGGCGACCCCGGCCGCCTCGGCCGCCGAAGCGAGCCGCGAACGCGCACGGCTGCGTCGCGAGCTTCTCAAGCGGATTCTGCATCGGGAGACGCGCCGTCAGGCGGCGCGGGGCACGGCGGGGTAGGAGCACGAGGAAGCGCGGTTCCCGCACCGGGAGATGCCCATGCGACGCCTCTGCGACAAGCTCCTGCCCACGCTCACCTGCCTGCTCGGCCTCTCGTGCCTGCCTGCGGCGGCCCAGTCGTCGCCGTGGGGCTGGGGGCCCGCACCGGCGGCGACCTGGTCGCAGGAGCTGGTGGCCGACTACCTGATGACAGGCCAGACCCCGCACCCTGCGGTGGTGCGGATCGTCGCGCCCGAGCGAGCCGGGACGTCGCTCGGCTCCGGCGTGCTCGTCGACGTCAACCGCTCGCAGGGGCTCGTGCTGACCAACTGGCACGTTGTCCGCGACAGCAGATCGGCGGTGCTCGTGCAGTTTCCCGGCGGCTTCCAGACGGCGGGCACCGTGATCCGCTGGGACGAAGCCTGGGACCTGGCGGCGATCGTGATCTGGAAGCCGCCGGCGACGCCGATCCCGATCGCAACCGCCTCGCCGGAGATCGGCGACACGCTCACCATCGCCGGCTATGGCCGCGGCCCCTACCGGGCCGAGACGGGCCCCTGCACGGAATATCTCTCGCCCGGCACCGGCTACGCCCGCGAGTTCGTGGAGCTGGCGGCGACAGCGCGGCAGGGCGATTCGGGAGGCCCGATCCTCAACGACAAGGGCGAGCTGGCCGGCGTACTGTTCGGACAGAACGGCGGCCGCACGATCGGCAGCTGCTCGACCCGGCTGCGCACGTTCCTGGCGAGCGTGGGCTCGAGCGGCTTCACGCCCACGCCGATCGCCGAGTTCTCCGACGCCCGTGCGGTCGACCGCGGCCTCGCCGCCGCCGAACAGCCGGCGCGGATCCGCATGGCGGCGGCGACGCTCGACGGCACCGGCCGCGACGGCACCCTGCAGCGGTCGACGTTCGTCGCGGGGCAGGGGCCGCCCGCCATCGCCGCCAGCTTCCCGCCCGCCGGTTTTTCGCAGGTGCAGCCGGGCGTGCAGGCGGGGATGGAACCGGGAATGCCCGTTGGTCCTCCGGGCGGCTTCCCCGGTTTCCAGACCGCGGCCGGCCCGCCGCCCGATCCACGGTCGAGCCCGTGGGGCTTCCAGCCTCCCTCGTCGATGTCGTCCGCGGCTGCGACGCTCCCGTCGCCGGCCGAACTGGCCGCCATCTTCGACGTGCGGACCAACGGCCAGGCAATGCTCTCGGCCGCGGGGGGCCTCGCGCTCGCGTTCCTCGGCCTGCGGACGATCTTCGGCGGCCGGCGGCGGAGCGCGGCAGCCCGACCGATGGATTTCCACGGTGGCTGATCGCCGCCGCGCCGGCATCATGGCCTCGCCACGCGACGAACGTCGTGGGCCGCCATGATCGATCCGCCCCAGACGCGAGCCGCAGGCGGCGGCCTGTTTGCCGGGTGGCGACGCGCAGCCGATACTCAGAAGCATGTCGCCCCCCGACTCAGCCGCCGACCTCTCTGGACGAACGCTCGGCGGCTACCGGCTCCTGCGCGGGCTCGGCAGCGGCGGCATGGCCGACGTCTACCTGGCCGAGCAGCAGTCGCTCGGCAGACAGGTGGCGGTGAAGGTGCTGCGGCCGACCACGCTGCGGCATCCGGCCGCGGTAGACCGGTTCGTGCAGGAGGCCCGGGCGGCGGCGGCGCTCGTGCACGGCAACATCGTGCAGAT
>JBIJCD010000223.1:0-6237 GCA_044344895.1 Pirellulales bacterium
GCCTCGATCCGCCTGCCCAAGGGCAGGCTGCTGGTCACCGTCACCGACCGCGAGCGGTTCGATTCGATCACCGACAAGGTGCCGGCCTGCGTCCGCACCCGTCTCGACGAGTTTCTCGACGGCCCCGGCAAGCGGGCCGGGGTCAAGGTCTACTACCTCAAGCCGCTGTGCATCGAGGTCGGCGACAAGCTGATCTTCACCACGCGGGCCAACGTCGAGGCCGCGATGCAGAGGGTCCAGGAGGAAGTGTTCGCCGAATACCGCCGGCTGTTCGCGGGCGACCTGGCCCGCCGCGCGATCGACGGCCTCGCGAACGCGGCACTGGCCGCACCGCGGGCCATGGTCGCGTTCTACGTCGACCGACAAAAGAAGGCCCTCGAAGTCCAGCGGACGCGGCTGGAGTTCCAGCGGCGGAAATTCGCGCTCGAGACCGCCATCAGCCACCGGCAGACGTTCAACAGCGAGTGCAGCTGCGACGAGATGCTCCAGCTCATGAGCCCCATCCGGGAGATCGACGTGGTCAGGCACTACGCCATCGAGCACGAGCTGTCGACCGCGGAATTCGAGCGGATGGTCGAACTGGCGGCCGGCACGCTTCCCTGGTTCGTGACCTTCTCGCTCGCCACGGCGTTCGTGATGTCGCTGACCGCGAGCATCACGGCCCAGACCGCGGCCACCACCTCCGCCGTCGCCGTCTGCGACCCGGTCTTCGTCGCGGAACTGCCCGAGGCCCCCGGGGTGCTCCTCAAGATCGGACACTTCGACGAGATCGCGGGCGTCACGCACGTCGAAATCTGAGCCGGTCGCCGTACGGCCGCCCACCTGCCGCCCACTGTCCGCGCCGGCTTTGCCCCGGCCCGTGGCTTGTGCCGCCGCCCGGACGCGGGCAGTGGCTTTGGAGCAGTTCCAACGCGAGAGTTGTAGCCGGGCCCGTCGCAGGCTGAAGCCGGATTCCGAGGCCGCGGACACACTCTCGTGCGCATGCCTTCCCTCATCCATCGACTGCGGCAGTTCGCGGGGCGGCCCCCGTCGACCGCGGACGCGCAGCGGCAACGCCCTGAGGAAGGCCCGACGGCGGACTCCATTCCCTGGCATGCCCTGCCGCTGGAGCAGGTCTTCGCTCGTCTCGCCAGCGACCGCGGAGGCCTCTCCGCAGCCGAAGCCCACCGCAGGCTCAAAGTCCACGGGCCCAACGCGCTGCCCCGCACCGCCCCCCCGCCCCTGTGGCGGATCGCGATCCAGCAGCTGGCCAGCCCGCTCATGCTCGTGCTGCTCGCCGCGGCCGCTGCCTCCCTGGCGATAGGCGACTCCAAGGATGCCGCCCTGATCGCAGCGGTGGTCGGGATCGACGCCGCCCTCGGTGCCTGGCAGCAGCTGAAAGCCGATCGCTCGAGCCGGGCGCTCGAGAAGCTGCTCGAGGTCACCGCCACGGTGACCCGCGCCGGCGCTGTCCTGGAGCTGCCCGCGGCGGAGGTCGTGCCGGGCGACCTTCTCTGGATCGAATCGGGCGACCGCGTGCCGGCCGATGGCCGGCTCGTCTCCGCGCACGGGCTCGAGGTCGACGAGTCGTTGCTCACCGGGGAGTCGCTGCCAGTCGCCAAGGACGCAGCCGCGGCCTGCCCCGCCGCCGCTCCGCTCGCCGACCGGCTCGCCATGGTCTTCGCGGGTTCCACCGTCACCCGCGGCCGGGCCTCGGCGATCGTCACGGCCACGGCCGCCCGCACGGCCGTCGGCCAGCTGGCCGTGGACGTGACGGCGGCAACCGCCGGAACGCCGCCGCTCGTCGCCCGCATGGAGCGGTTCACGCGGTCGATCGCAACCGCCGTTCTCGCCGCCGCCGCGACCGTCGGCCTGCTCGGCGTGGCCTTCGGCCGCCACGGTCTGGCGGACATGTTCCTCTTCGCGGTGGCGCTGGCGGTGTCGGTGATTCCTGAAGGCCTGCCCGTGTCACTCACGATCGCGCTGTCAATCGCAACCGGACGGATGGCGGCCCGCGGCGTGATCGTGCGGCGGCTGGCCGCGGTGGAGGGGCTCGGCAGCTGCACGATGATCGCCACCGACAAGACGGGTACGCTGACGTGCAATGAGCTGACGGTGACGACGGTCGAGCTGCCCGGCGGCGGTGCGACGCCGGCGGCAGTGCCGCGCATCGCCATCAGCGGCGAGGGGTTCGCGCCGATCGGCCACGTCCGCGATGCCGCCGACATCTCGACCTGGACGATGGATCGCCTCCATGAGCTGGCGAGGTGCGGCGTGCTCTGCAACGAGGCCGCGCTCCGCCAACGCGACGGCCGCTGGACCTGGCGGGGCGATTCTGTCGACGTGGCCCTGCTCTCGCTCGGTGCGAAGCTCGGGCTCGAACGCGAGCCTCTCCTCGACGCGTTTCCGCAGTTCGACGAGGTGCCCTTCGAGCCGGAGCACCGGTTCGCCGCGACCTTCCACGACTCGCCGCAGGGCCGCATCGCCTGCATCAAGGGCGCGCCGGAGGCCGTGCTGCCGATGTGCGACGACGACCGCACCGCCCTCCCCGCCCGGCACGCCAGGGCGGCCGCCCTGGCGGCGGAGGGGCTGCGGGTGCTGGCGATCGCCCGTGGCCGGGTCGCCGTCGAGACGGCCGCCGCGCCGCCGCGGCACCATCACCTGCTGCCGGCCGTCGACGACGTCGTCTTCCTCGGGTTCGTGGGCCTCGTCGACCCGCTGCGGCCCGGCGTCCGCGAGGCGGTCCGCCACTGCCGCTCGGCCGGCGTCAGGGTCGTGATGATCACCGGCGACCATCGGCTCACGGCGCTGGCGATCGCCCGGCAGCTCGATCTCGCGCACTCCGAGGCCGACGTGATCACCGGCGCGGAACTGTCCCTCCTGCCGCCCGGCGGCCTCGCGCAGGCGGTCCGCACCGCGGTCGTCTTCGCCCGGGTCACGCCCCGACAGAAACTCGAGATCGTCGAGGCGGCCAGGGCGGCCGGGCATTTCGTGGCCGTCACCGGCGACGGCGCCAACGACGCCCCGGCCCTCCGTGCCGCCAACATCGGCGTGGCGATGGGCCGCGGCGGCACCGACGTGGCCCGCGACGCCGCCGGACTCGTGATCAGCGACGACAACTTCGCCACGATCGTGGCCGGCATCGAGGAGGGCCGCATCGCCTACGACAACGTCCGCAAGGTGGTCCTGCTCCTGGTGAGCACGGGGGCGGCCGAAATGGTGCTCGTGACGCTCTCAGTCGTGACCGGCTCGCCGCTGCCGCTGACCGCGGCCCAGCTGCTCTGGCTCAATCTCGTCACCAACGGAATCCAGGACGTGGCGCTGGCGTTCGAGCCCGGCCAGGGGGACGAGCTTTCCCGGCCGCCGCGGCCGCCCGACGAGCCGGTGTTCGACCGCTGCATGACGTCGCGGGTGGCCGTGTCCGCGCTGGTGATGGGGGTGACGTCCTTCCTGGTCTTCCGCTGGTGGCTGGCGGCCGGGGCGGATGCCGCGGGCCTCGCCACCGCCCGCAACGCCACGCTGCTGGTGATGGTGCTCTTCGAGAATGTCCATCTGGGCAACTGCCGGTCGGAGACCCGGTCGGCTTTCGCGAGCCCTCCCTGGAAGAGCCCGCTGCTGCTCGGAGGCACGCTCGCGGCCCTCGCCGTCCACGCGCTGGCGATGCACCTGCCGGCCACGCGGGCGGTCCTGGAAATCGGACCGCTGCCCGGGCGCGATTGGCTCGCGCTCGCCGCGCTGGCGGTCACGATCCTGCCCGCCATCGAACTGCACAAGCGCTGGTGCCGCCGCGGACACGACACCCCGGAGCGGCGTCCCTGACGGAGCCCACGAAACGTTCGCGACGGACGCCCTTCGCGAGCGGATGCCGGTGCATCGCGTCACTCGTGCAGCCGCCACTCGAGCCGCCTGAACTCGGGCGGCGGGCCATCCCAACGGGCCTGCCGGGACGGTCGCTCATCGGCGAAGTGGCCGCAGATCCCGAGCAGGTCGAGCTGGCCCCACGAGCCGAGCGGACCGCCCTCCTCATCCGTGGACACGAAATCGGTTGGCACGACCGCGATCGCCTGCGGCTCCGCGGCCCCCTGCACTTCGCGGGTGCAGGTGAACGTTCGCCGGCGGCCGCGGTAGCTCCGCCATTCGTTCTCCACGACCACGAGCGTGATCCGGTTGGTTCGCGGCATCTCGAGCGTGAGCACCAGCGTTGCGCCGTCCGGTCCGCGCCACGCCGGATCGGTGATCTTGCGGGTCCAGTGCTGCCAGTGCACCCGGTTGCCGACGTTGAGCCGATACCAATCCCGCCACCCGCGCGTGAAATCGTCGATCACCGGGCCGGGCGGCGGCGACAGCGCCGCATCCGCGGCCGCCACCTCCGCGGCTGTCGCGGCATGGAGCACGCCCGAGAGGCACAACTGCCGCACCGGCTCCCCATGGCCGGGCAGCGCCGCCAGCGACTCCGGCTGCGGCAACGCATGATAGACATTGGCGAACGCGAACAGCGGCGCGTCGCGGGCATACAGCGGCAGCGCCGCCACGAACGAGTCGCCATCGCGGACGACATCGGCGCTCCGCCAGAACCGGGCCCGCGGATCGGAATCGATGCTGTAGTAGACCGAGCACGCTTCGACCGGCCAGCGGGTGTCGGGCCGCACGTGCAGCCTCGGGCCACCCTCCGCGGACCGCAGCGCAAGCTCGCTGGCGGGCGTCTCCGGCAATGCCGGCCCTCCCTTGAGGTGCTGGTCGAGCCACAGCGGCATCGCGATCTCCGTCTCCGGGGAGAGGCGGTGGTTCGTGTGCGGCGTCCACGACTGGCGGACAGGCTGATCGCGGATCAGAGCGTTCGTCCGATACACGTCGTCCATCCAGCCGTGGAAGTCGTTCGTGGCGCTACGGTGCAGCAGCGGGCAGCGGATCCGCGGCGCGTAGCTCTCGAAGCTCAGCGTCCGCCGAAACAGTTCGACGTCGCCCCGGATTCGGTCCTGCGGCAGGGCCGTGCCAGCCGTGAAGTCGTGCGGCTCCCATCGCCAGCCCTGCCCGCCCACCGCCGGCACGGCCACCTTGACGCGATCGTCGGTTCCGGCGACGTACATCGTGACGTTGCCCCCCATCGAGTAGCCGTGCACGCCAAGCCGCGCGGCATCGACCTCGGGCTGCCGCTCGAGGAACGTGAGCCCGCGGCGGCAGCCCAGGGCGAGGAGATACCAGTTGTTGTTCTTGGGGTGCTCGCGGTCCTCGTCATACTGCAGGGGCCCCGGCTCGAGCGTCGTGTAGCCCTGGACGTTGCGCTGCGAGGGGTCGACCGCGCCCCAGTCGGTGTTGGGGTCGCCCGGCTCCGCACCCTCGACGGCGTTGAACGGCCCCGTCGACGCGCCGCGGCCGCCCCAGTTGACCGACAGCGCCGCATACCCGCGGCCCACCAGCAGCTTCACCTCCGCCAGCGAGCCCCGCTGTCCACCGCCGTGGATGTGCATCACGGCCGGCAGCCTGCCCGCCGCGGCCGCCGGGAAGCCGTAGACCGCCGTCATCCGCGCCGGCTTCCCCTTGAACGTGCCCACGAGGTAGCGGACGTGCCGGAACGTGCCGCCGCCATCGCTCCATTCCCGGATCACCTCGACCTCGAGCGGGTCGCGCCGCGGATCAAAGTCGGCCCACAGTTCCTCCACCGTCTGCGGCACGTCGGCGGCAAGCCCGCTCCCCGCCGACCACAATGCCCACGACAGGCTCCAGATCACGCATGACGATATACCTCGCACGAACATGCTCCGGCTTCACCCGCTCCCGATGGCTTCGAGCCACGCCTGCAGCAGCGGCAACTCGCGTGCATCACCCACGATCCCCGCGTCGACCAGCCGAGTATACAGCGACCGCATGGCTCGCGGAGCGAGATCGACCGTCTCAGTCGCCTCGTCCAAGAGCGCGAGCAGTCGATCCACGTTCACATACATCTGGCACTCTTCGAGAAAGTCGGCGAAGGAATCGTGCGGATTGCGATCTTGAAAGACGGTTGCACCCTGGTAGGCGAGGGTCCGGCGGGCACGGCGCAGGACGGCTTGGGCGACGTACATCTTGAGAATGTCGCAGAAGCGAAAGCTCACATAGCTCGGCACGTACAGCAGAGGAAAGTCACGGCGGTCCCGCCAGACTGTATTCTGCGTGTTAGCGGGGCAAAAGGCCGACGAGCCGACTTTGTAGTAGGCGTTGATCTTGTCGAACACTATCGGTCGCAGCGACTCCCGCGACGTGAGGCGGAAGGTGGCGTCG
>JBIJCD010000225.1:0-6224 GCA_044344895.1 Pirellulales bacterium
CTTCGTGTTGCTGCGCAGATAGAGGCCGCCGTCGGCCAACGCCGGCGAGGCGAGGATCTCGTCGCCGAGGTCGAGCGACGACACGAGCTTCGGTTCGGCACCGCTGATGTCGACCAGCTGCACGAGGCCCTTTTCGTTGACGCAAGCCACGAGGCGTCCGTCGGCCACGGGCGTCGCGGAGAAGGGTCCCTCCACCCGCAACTGCCAGAGCCGCTCGCCCGTCGCCAGGCTGCCCGCCGTGAACACGTCTCCTTTGCTGATGGCCAGCACCCGGTCGCCCACGACGATCGGGCTCGCCGTCCCGGGGGAGAGCCGATTGCTCCGCCACAGCTGCTTGGGCTGCGCCCCCGCGTCGACGCCATCGACCGCCAGCGCCGTGAGACCGTGCGAGGGCACGCAGAGGATGCCGGCATGGAGGCAGCTCGACGGGATCGTGGAGGCGCCGTCGTCGTAGCTCCAGGCGACGCTGCCGTCGGCCACCCGCACCGCGTCGATCCCGTTCTTCGACTGCAGCGCCACGAGGTCGGGCCGCAGCACCGCAGGGCTCGTCCAGTTGGCCGCCTTCGGCCGGTCGATCTTCCAGCGGTTCACGCCGGTCGCCGCGTCGAGCCCCAGCGCATAGCTCTCGCTGTCGTTCTCCGCCTGCACCACGAGCGTGCCGTCGGTCGCCACGGGCGAGCTGGCCATGCCGAGGCTGTTGCTGACATTGGCGTAGTCGGAGGTGATCCCACGCAGCCAGAGAAGATCGCCGTCGAAGTCGAGGCAGACCACGTCGTTCGACGAGAACACCGCGAAGATTCGCCGGCCGTCGGTGCAGGGTGTGGCCGCGGCCACGCTCGTCTTCGCATGGCACATCGTGCGGCCGGTGGCGCGGAACTGCCGGTGCCAGAGGGTGCGGCCATCGGCTGGGTCGAGGCAGACGACGTGCAGCCGCGACTGCTCCGGGCCGCTCGAGCAGGTGACGACGAGCCGGCCGGAGGCGACGAGCACTCCGGAGAGCCCGCGGCCGGGCAGGTCGACCGACCAGCGGCGGCTCGCCTCGCTGAGCTCCGCCGGCAGCGTGGCGGCCGACGCGGCACCATCGCCGTTGGGACCGAGAAACCGCGGCCAGCCACCGGCGGTCATCGCGACCTGCTGAGCCGCGGCGGGCACCGCGACGAGGCCGCACGTCACGAGCAGGCCGGCCCACGCGGACCGTCGCGTCAGCCGACGCAGGGGAGCCTTCAGGCAGAACTGAATGGATGGTGTCATGGATTCTTTTCCGCGGCCGGGGCGGCGGGCGGCGGCGGCCGGTCGACGGCGAGGAGCGCCGTGCCGCCGGCATCGCAGACCCGCAGCTGAAACTGCCACTCCTTCGTCCACTCCTGCTTCTGGCCGTCTTGGCAGAGCTTCACGAGGATCGTGTTGCGGCCGCGGTCGAGCCGGATTGGCAGCCGGTACTGGTCGATCTTCATGCCGCGGTGGTATTCGTCGCGGCCGAAGACGAGCCGGCCGTTGTGCCAGAGCTTCCAGGCGTTCTTGCAGCCCAGCCGCAACTCGGCGTCACGGGCCTCGGCGGCTTCGTATGCCGTGAACGCGTAGGCTACGACCTCCTTGAGGCCGCCCTCGGGGCCGGGGTACGACGGATTGAGGTCGACCATGCCGTAGGCGTCGGTCGTGACCAGCGGCTTCCACGACACCGGGCCATCGCGGCCCGCGACTGGCGCCGCCAGGTCGACCCGTTCCTCGGGCGGATAGACCGCGGCGAAGCCCCGGCCTTCCGCATTGTCGAATGGCCCGATCACCTGCCAGTACATGAGGAAGCCGAACTGCCGGGGCAGGTCGACCGACTGCTTGAGGCTCTTGAGCGCCGCATCGATCGCTTTGATCTGGTCGACGTCCCGCGCGGCGGCGAGCGCTTTCCTGTAGCCGGCGATCGCGTCCTCGCCGCGACCTTCCTTCTTCAGCGCGGCGGCCGCGTCGAGTTCGCGCTGCACGGCGTCGCGGCGGAGCTCGCCGGCCGGGTCGTCAAGCATCCCGGCGATCAGGCCGCGGGCGGCGTCGGGATCGCGGTCGCGGATGAGTTCGTAGGCCAGCCGGCGGGCGTGCTGGTCGTGGCTGGTGTCGGCGAGGAACGCCCGCAGGGCATCGAGCGGCACCGGGCCGTGGCCGGTGGCCAGCGCGTCGACCGCGGCCGAGAGCCAGTTGGCGGCCAGCGGATTCGCACCGTCCATCGCAGCGAGCACGGCGGGAATCCGGGCGGCGTCGGCCTGCACGACCACCCGCCAGGCCGCCGCGGCCGCGGCGTTGCCGGCGCCCTCCCGGCCCACGGCCCGAATCGTCGCCAGCGGCTCGGCCAGCTCCTGCGATTCGGCGGCGACCGCTGGCGGCATGGCCTGCGTTAGCGCCACAACGCAAGCCAGCGCCACGACGCAAGCCAGCGGCGGCGCGAGCCGCCGGGACACACGCATCAGGATCGAGGTCGTCATCGCGTTCATCGCGGATTGCCTCCGGCAGGCGCGGCGCCGGGGCGGATGGGTGACCGTCCCACGACCACCGCAACGTATCCCCCGTCACCTGCCGTGGCAAATCGGCCGCGGCCGGGTCAGTCGGCTCCCGCTCTGGTGACGAGCGCATCGTAGACCGCGGGTGGCGTCGAATCGGCGAGAAACTCGACCGATCCGTCGGCGCGGAGCTGCCCCACCGCGCCGGCATGCACGCTCGACGGACCGTAGTCCATGTCGATCGACTGGCCGCCGCCGTAGCGGTAGTAGGGAACGTAGTTGAGCGCGTTCTCCGGTCCCGTGTAAGTCGGAGCGTTGCTGGCATCGATCCGCCGCGACGTGATGCTGGCCGTCGAGCCGTCGATCCAGGCGGCCGCGTTCTGCTCGCGGGTCTCGGAGACGAGGATCGTCCGCGACAGGCCGTCGGTGATGTCGCGAAACCGCGTCTTCGACTGCGGGTAGATGCCACCGTCCTGGGTCTCGGGCGTGCGGAACGACGGCTCCCAGTAAAGCCTTCCTGCGGTGGTGGCCCCGATCGCCACGTAGTTGCGCACCGCATAGGGCGATCCGAGCGCCAGGTAGAGCGGATCCTTCGCGAAGGGCGTGCCCGGAAAAGATGGACAGCGGTAGAGCGGAATCACGGTGCCAGCCGCCGGCATGTTGGCCGGATCGAAGGCCGACTTCCGCGGATCGACGAGCGTCGCCAGATTCGCCTCCTCGAGGTGCGGCAGGATGAGCGTGGCCCAGCCGTGGTGCTTCGCGTCGGGGGTGTCGGCCCAGTTCCAGACGCCATCGACGACCGGGTCGGTGCTGCCCGCGGGCAGCCGCCCCCTGGCCCCCTCGTGCGCCTGCAGCGCCAGGCCGATCTGGCGGAGGTTGTTGCCGCACTGCGACCGCCGCGCCGCCTCGCGGGCCACCTGCACCGCCGGCAGGAGCAGGCCGACGAGCAGGCCGATGATCGCCACGACCACGAGCACCTCGACGAGCGTGAAGCCGCGGCGGACGGTCATCGCACGGCCCTCCGCCCGCGGCCACCGGCCGGCTCGATCTGGATCGCCGTGGAAGGTAGCGCCTGCCGGAGCCTGACGATGCCCGCCTCGCTCACGGCAGTCCGCAGGAGCACGAGCGTCCGCAGCCGCGCGAACCCGGAGAGCGGCTCCACGGCGGCGTCGGTGATCGCGGTCTCGATCAGGTAGAGGTCGGCGAGCTGCTCGAGCGCCGCCAGCGCCGGCAGGCCGGCGTCGGTGATGCCCGTGAGCGTGAGCGAAAGCTTTTTCACGTTCGGGAACGATCTGAGCGCCGACAGCCCCACATCGGTGATGCCGGTGTGCGTGAGATCGAGCTCCTCCACGCCAGCCAGCGCACCGCCGCCGACCGCGGCCAGCATCGCGAGGTCGGCGTCGGTGGCCGACGTGTGTGCCAGGTCGAGGCGGCGGATCGAGGCGGCGCGACCTCCAAGCCGCCGCACGTAGCCGAGGGCAGCCTCCTCGGGCGCTGGCGCGCAGCCCAGCGCGGCGGCCGCTGTCAGCGTTGCCAGAACCCATCCCCGCGCACCGTCGCAGGTCCCGCCCATGATCGCCTCTCCGCCAAGCCGCGCGACTCGTCACATTCTAGAGCGCATCTGGTTGAGCTGGAGCGACGACGTGGCAAACCTGGAGACGGAGGCGAGGGGTCGGCGAACGCTCGAGGAGCTTCGGGCCGCCTCGGCCCACGCGACGAGACTTTTGCCGCCCCGAAGCCGTCGCGACGCCAAACCGGGATGCGCACTAGGCTGCGGCTGCACGAGACGTCGTTCGCGATCCGGCCGGGTCGACTGATGGGAAGCCCTGATTCACGTCTCGTTTCGGCGGACTATGCTGGCATCGCGTCTCGGCCGACCCGCCGATGCCGCCGACCAGCCGAGGAGCCGAGGGGTGCCGAAACCAGTTCACGCCAGCAGGACAGCCGCGGCCACCGCCAGCCCGTTGCTGGTCATCAACGGGCAGGGCATGGATGTGAGCAGCTCGGGCGGCGCCGGGAAGTATGCCTCCGAGCTGCGCAAGGGGTTGCTGCAGCCGGCCACGGCCGAACTGCTGTCAGGCTGCCGGCTGGAACTGATCAATTTTTCCACGGCCGCGGGGCCGGAGACATCACGGTCGCTGCTGCGGCGGCGGCTGCGAGGCCTGGCCCGGCGGCTGCTGCCGGCGGCAGCGCGTGACGCGTTGCGGAAACTGCCCGGTCTGGCACCACCCGAGTCGCCCGTTCCAGCCGGTCCGGCCGACTGGTCGACACACCAAGGGCCGATCATTCTCCATGAACTGAGCAACTATTGGGTGAGCCCGGCGGTCGGCCGACTGGCACTGTCGCCGCGCATGCGGCTGCTGGTGACCTTCCACGACATCCAGGACTACGACCTGCCGGAGTTTTTCGATGACATCTCCCTGCTCAAGCGTCGCATGCACTACACGCTGTACGCCAATCGCGCGGATCTGCTCTTCGCCGACTCCGAGTTCACGAAGGAGACGATGGTCGCACGGCTGGGGATCGCTCCTGAACGGATCGAGGTCGTGCATCTGGCGGCCGACGACGTCCGGATCGAGGAGGCGTCGGCCGATGCGCGGGCCTGGGTGCGAAGCCTGGGCCGTTACCTGATCTATCCGGCGAAGGCGTGGCCGCACAAAAACCACGCCTTCCTCCTGCGGGCGCTCGGCAGGCGACGCGACGCGCTCGCGCGGGAAGGCGTGCGGCTCGTGCTCACCGGCGGATTCAGCGCGGCGGAAAAACAGCGGCTCGGTGAACAGGTCGCAGAGCACGGGCTGACGGACCGCGTGGAGATCCTCGGCTTCCAGCCGGCGGCGACCCTGCAGGCGCTCGTCCGCTCGGCCGAATACCTGGTGTTTCCCTCCCTCTACGAGGGCTTCGGGATGCCGATCCTGGAGGCGATGACGCTCGGCTGCCCGGTGCTGAGCAGCTCCGCCGCGTCGCTGCCCGAAGTCGGCGGAGACGGGGCCGAGTATTTCGATCCACGCAACGAGGAATCGTTCGTGGCCCTGCTCGACCGCGCGCTGGCCGGGTCGATCGACCGCGAAGCCTTGAGCCAGCGGGGCCGGGCCAACTGCCGCCGGTTCAGCTGGGAACAAACCTGCCAGGAGACGATCGCCCACTACCGCCGGTTGCTCTGACGGTGAGTGGGCGATCGTCGCCCGGCACCCACCGCAGCGACACGCGACGCGACCCCGCCGATCCGCCGTTCATTCGGGCACGTCGACGACGACGATCTGGTTGTGCTCCCCGCCGGCCCCCGCCACGCCGCGCATGAACGCGATCCGCCGCCCGTCCGGCGAATACACGCACGCCTCCGGCCGCGGCGGGCCGACGTCCGCGGCCGTGAGCGGCGTGCTCCCGCCGCCGTCCGCGTCGACCAGCACGACGCGGCCGCCGGCGACGCAGGCGATGCGACTGCCGTCGGGGCTCCACGTGAAGCAGCTGGCGATGCCCCCCGGCTCGTGGCTGACCTGCACGGGCTCGCCGCCGTTGGGGCTGACGGTGAACAGCTGCACGATGCCCGCGTCGTCCCGCATCAAAAACGCGATCCGCGACCCGTCGGGACTCGACCGCAGCCAGTGCCGCGGCCCCTGGATGCCCGGATGCGGCCGGTCGGCCGTGAACGTGATTCGCCGCTGCGAAACTCCACGCGGCGGGACGGGCCGGCCCGTGACCGTGCCGGCCAGCGGGCCCGCGCCGGCGACTTCGAGAGCGGCA
>JBIJCD010000226.1:0-6211 GCA_044344895.1 Pirellulales bacterium
AGGCGTCGCCGCCGTCGGGCAGGACGGCAGGTTTGCACTGCGTCTCGATCCCGGTGCTGGTGGTCTCGCCAGACGATACGCGGTGCGTTTCGTGCCACCGGTGCTCCCTCCGATGAGTGAGGCCGAGGCCATGCGGGCCGTGCCACCCTACAACGGATTCGTGCCCACAACCCGGGAGTTGGACATCCACGCCGGGGCGAACACGGTCGCCATCGAGATCGGGCCGGCCGCATCGGGTGGCACCGATCGCTCGCCCCGCTGAATTGCTCGCGGCTATGATGCTACTGCGTTCCCCGGCGACGGCCGGGGAGAGAAACGCCCGGCGGCGGCCGTGCAGGGCCGTGGCGGCTGGGATTCCTTTGGCGAAAGGAGGTGATCAGTGACGCAGAGTGACTGTACCGGAGGGCCGCGCCGATAGCGGCGGGTCGACGGGCTTGCCGTTGATGCGGCCCACCAAAAGAGTTCGTACGGCCGCCGCTCCTTCGGGGGCGGCGGCCTTTTTTTGTGCGCCGGCCCGCGTCATGCCACACGCGGATTGGATGCCCTGGCAGCAGGTGCGCGGCCGCGGCACAATGCCGGCGATCGCGGAGGAACATCGCGTCGGGAACCACCAGAGGAGTTGTGCCGTGAATGCTTTGCGATGCGTCTTCTGCGTGTGCTGCTGTGCCGTGGCGCTCGCGGCCGGACATCCCGTCGGGCATGCGGAAGAGTGGCAGTTGCTCTTCGACGGCGGCACGCTCGCCGGCTGGGAAGCCGCGGACAATCCCGACTCGTTTCGTGTCGAGGACGGCGCCATCGCCGCCGGCGGCGGGCCGATGGCCCACCTCTTCTACGTCGGGCCGGTGGGCGGCCACGACTTCACCGACTTCGAGCTCAGGATGGATGTGAAGGCGATGCCTGGGTCGAACGGCGGCGTGTTCTTCCATACCGCGCCGCAGACAGGTGCGCTGAAGAAGGGCTACGAGGCCCAGGTGTGCGACGGCTATCCCGACAAGCGAAAGACCGGCAGCCTGGTGGACGTGCGGGATCTCGATGCGGCGCCGGTTCGGGATGGCGAGTGGTTCGAGTACGGGATCGCGGTCCGCGGAAAACGGATCACGGTGAGCGTCAACGGCGCGGCTGTCGTCGAGTACGAGGAGCCGCCGAACGCGGAGCGGAAGAAGGGGAGGGAGGGCCGGCTGCTGTCGCACGGGCAGATCGCCCTGCAGGCCCACGACCCCAAGAGCATGGTCTACTACAAGAACATCCGCATACGGCTGCCGAGTCGCGAGTAACGCGCCGCCGGCTTCGAGGGTCTGGACCCGGGGCCGTCCGCCGGGGCAGGATGACTTCCTCGTCAGAGTGAGGGGGGCGGGGCGGAGATAATCGGCTTATTTCCCGAGCAAAACATGGCTGCGTGACATTTTTCGGACGATCCGGCCCGTTGGAGAAGGGTCCGCGAGGTACCGTATGCCTGATTCGAGCGATTCCGCCACCCTGGCGTCGGACGTTGAAAAGCTGCTCGCGTCGGCCCGGGCAGGATCGAACGCGGCCGTCGGACGGCTGCTGTCACTCTACGCGAATTACCTGCGGCTGATCGTGGCGACCCAGATGGATGCTCGGCTGCGGACGCGGGTCAATCCGTCGGACGTCGTACAGGAGACGTTTCTGGAGGCCCACCGGGATTTTGCCACGTTTCGCGGCGAGTCCCCCGCCGAATTCGTCGCCTGGGTGCGCCGGATCCTCGTCAACAACGTGCTGCGGGTCGTGGAACAGCATTTTCAAGCCGACAAGCGGGACGTCCGTCGGGAGGTGTCCCTGGAGGACTTGGGGCGACGCTTGGATCGCTCCACGGCGCGGCTCGAATCGTTGCTCGCCGTGCATGCCGATTCGCCCAGCGCGTGTGCCGAGCGACACGAGCACGAACTGCTGCTCGCCAACGCGGTCACGAAGCTTTCGGCCGACCATCGGGATGTGATCGTCCTTCGGCACTTCGAGGGGCTGCCCTTCGACGAGGTCGCCAAGCGGATGGGCCGGTCGGCTGCGGCGGTTCGGATGCTGTGGATGCGGGCCCTGCGGTCGCTGGGGGACGCATTCGGACGGGGGTTGTCTGATGCATGACCCGCATGACGACGTGAGCCCGAACGAGAGGCGGGGGCACGCGACGGCGGACGCCGTCGCCGACGAGGCCATCGTCGGAATTCTGGAGGCGTACCAGGCGGATCTCGAGGCCGGCGGATCCGCGGACCCTGCCACGATCCTGGCGGCACACCCGGACAAGGCCGCGGCGCTTCGTCCGTGCCTGGAAATGCTGCGTGAGTTGCATCAGGCGGCAGGGGCGGTGTCGGATGCCGGCCCCGCTCGGCATGCGGCGACGAGGACCGCCGCTGTGTCGGATACGGAGCCGATCGGCTCCGGTGCCGACAGCGGCGCCCGGCGTGTGATCGGCGAGTATCGGGTCATCCGGGAGATCGGCCGCGGTGGCATGGGGGTAGTCTACGAAGCCGAACAGATGTCGCTGCGCCGCACCGTGGCGCTCAAAGTCCTGCCGTTCGCGGGGATGCTCGACCGGCGGCACGTGGCCCGCTTCCGCAACGAGGCGCAGGCGGCGGCGCAACTCCACCACCCGCATGTCGTCCCGGTATTCGCCGTGGGCGAGGATCGGGGCGTGCACTTTTACTCGATGCAGTTCATCGATGGCCGGTCGCTGGACGATCCTCGCGACGTGCTCGAGGGCTGGGCCGATCGGGGTGCTTCCTTCTTCCGTGTCGTCGCCCGGATCGGCCGGGAGGCGGCCGATGCCCTGCAGCATGCCCACGAGAACGGCATCATCCATCGTGACATCAAGCCCTCGAATCTCATGCTCGATGCGAAGGGCAAACTGTGGGTCACCGACTTCGGTCTGGCCAGGATTCAGGTCGACGGGGGGTTGACGCTCACGGGTGACATCATCGGGACGCTGCGTTACATGAGCCCGGAACAGGCTGGCGGCAGGCCGGAATTGGTCGATGCCCGCAGCGACGTCTATGCGTTGGGCGTCACGCTCTACGAACTGTTGACGGGGCGACGCGCCTTCGATGGTGAAGATCGGCAGGGGCTGCTGCGTGCCATCGTGGAGGATGAGCCGGTCCCCCCGCGGCGATGCGCGCCGTCGATCCCGCAGGACCTCGAGACGATCGTGCTCGCCGCGATGGCGAAATCCCGTGACGACCGCTATGCCTCCGCCCGCGATCTGGCCGCCGACCTCGACCGTTACCTCGACGGCAAGCCGCCCCTCGCCCGCCGTCCGACGTCGCTTGACAAGGCCGCCAGATGGGCGTGGCGGCACCGCTCGCTCGTCGCCGTGGCCGCGGCGGCGCTCGTCCTGCTCTCGATCGTGTCCGCGAGCGGAGTGGTGCTGCTCGCGCGCGAGCAGCGTCGCGCGGCGGCGGCCCTGAGGCAAGCGCAGGAGAACCTCGCCGACAAGGATCGCTATTTCCGCCGTGCTTTCAACGCCGTCGACACGTTCGGCATGGGGCAGGCCGACCGGCTCCAGGACATCACGGGGGCGGAGTCGCTCCGCCGCGACCTGCTGCTGGAGACCCTGCGATTTTACAAACAGTTCGCCGCCGAGGCGGAGCATGACCCGCGGGTGCAGGAAGAGCTCGCCGCCGCGCACATGAAGGCCGCTGTCATCGCCGCCAGACTCGGGCTCCGCGACGACGCCCTCCGTGACTACGCCGCGGCCCGCGGCATCCTCGGGCCTCTGGCCGCGGCGCACCCCGAGAACGGCGAGCTCGCCGCGCAATTCGCGGTTGCCGGCAACAATTCCGCGCTGCTGCTGGCGTCCGCCGGTGATGCTGCGCACGCGCGGCGGGAGTACGACGACGCCATCGCGATCCAGCGGAGGCTCGCCGCGACGCACCCGCACGAACCGGCCCATGCCAGGCAGCTCGCCGAGAGCCTGTCGAATCTCGGCATGCTGCGGGCGCAGGAGGGCGACGGCCAAGCGGCCGAGTCGCTGCTGCAGGAAGCCGTGTCCATGCTGCGAGGCGCCACGGAGCGGCTGCAGGCCCACGGGCAGGAAGACGGTTCGCAGACACTGCGGGGCAGTCGCCACGATCTGGCGATCGCCCTGCACAATCTCAGCACGCTGCTCGCGGCGAGGGATCTGCACGCGGCTCAGGAGTCGGCCGCGGAGGCGGTGATGATCCTGGAGGAACTCGCCGCCGCCGAGGGACTTCCTGCGACGGACGACGATCTGGCGCTCTATCTGGGCAACGCCGCCGCGCTCGAGAGCCGCGCCGGCCGGGACGACGCGGCGATCGAGCAGCATCAGCGGGCGATCGTGCTGCAGGAGAAGATGGTCCGCAGGGCGCCCGCGGTGGTCCGCCATCGCGGTGACCTCGCCAACAGCCTGACGAACCTCGGCATCGCCTGCTGCCGGGCCGGTCGCGGGGTCGAGGCCGACGAGGCGTTTGCCAGATCGTTGGCGGTCATGCAGGTTCTCGTCGAGGACCATCCTGAGAACGTTGCCTTTCGCGGCGCGCACGCGGCGCTGCTCAACAACCAGGCACTCGCGCTCACGGCCGCTGGTCGCCACGACGAGGCGATCCAGCGGTATGCGACGGCGATCGCCGAGCAGCGGGAGTGCGTGGCGAGACTGCCCGATGCCGCGCGGGTGCGGGACGCCCTCAGCCGGATGCACTACAACCGGGCGGAGGTGCTCGAGCGGATGGGGCGGTTTTCCGAAGCGCTGGAGGATGCGGTCGCCCGACGCGGCGTGTGGGCGGGCCATCCGGAGCGATTGGTGGCAGTGGCGGCCGAGATCGCCCGCATCGACAACGCCTGCCGGTCGGCGACACAGCCCGCGAGCACGCCCGGCCCATCAGTCGATGCCGTCGAGCCGGGCGCGGACATCCAAACGGACATCCAACGAGAGGTCCTGACGACCCTTCGCGAAGCCATCCGCTCGGGCTGGACGCCGACGGTGGATTTGGCGGTCGACGAGCGATTCGTGGGCCTGCACGGCAGCGAAGGTTTTGCTACGCTGCTGGCCGCTCTGGGGCAGGCTGGCGGCCGGCGGGAGGGTGAGGCGGAAACCGGAACGGGAGGCGGTCCATGAATCGCACGTCAGCTCGCCGCACGTCGACCGCAATCGATCGGCTGTCGTTCGAGCCGATGGAGCATCGGCAGATGCTGGCTGGGGATGGTCTCGGGGAAGGCGGGGCCGTCGACGTATTTCCGAAGGACACATCGATCGTATTTGAGTGGGGCGGTTCTTTGCCCGTCAGCGTTCGCAACCGGATGGAAGCCCACAAAGACACGGTGTCGTCCGCGACAAGATTGTCTTCGATCATTGCCGGGGCTTCGCAATCACCTTCCGGTCCGGCTGAGCTCTCAGTCTCGCTGGAGGCGATCGGTTCCCTCGGCCGAAACTCGATCATAGGCTCCTCCGTCACTGCCGCTGAGGTCGCCTTGGGCCCGCTTCCTGATTCGCGCAGTGGTTCCCAACTCACTCAGTCCAGCATCGATCCGGCTGATAAGGGCGAAGGAGGCCCCGTGTCAGTGGCGCAGTCGCTGCGTCCGCCAGCGATCGATCTTGCAGTGGCGGGAAGCTGGGCGGCTCTGGCGCACTCGGCTGGGATCGAGCCCCGGAGACCGAGCGCGACAAAGGTCATGGGCGAGATGGCGCGGAGCCTGGTGGTCGAGCAGGTGGCTCGAGTCGGTGTTCGGGCCACGGGCGCGTCGCGGGAAGTCGTCGCCCGTCCGCCGACCGCGAATACGCCGCTGCTCCTCGTTTCGGAATCGAGCCGCACGGCAGGGCACGGAGTGGATGCCACAGCAGCGGTTCGCCGTGGTGCAACGACGCACGCCGCGGTCGCCGGTCATCGGGCCGTGGGCCTTCATCGAGGGGATCACGTCGCGATCATGCGCTGGCATGCGGTCGGACTCGACGTGGTGCGGTCCGTCGATGTGGCGGTGCCGCTGCAGTCGGTCGTCGATCACACGCCGGATGTCGATGGCGACGCGGCCGAGGACGGCCCGCAGGGCTCCGGTGCAGATGCATGGCGGCGGTTGCTCACGGCCGCCCCCGTGGTCGTCCTGGTGCTGATTCAGAAGCTGGTGGATGAGGCGTTGCTGAACGGATCGAGGCAGTCCGACGACCTCACCGTCGCCCATGAGTGTTCACAAAGGCCGGCAGTCTCGCAGCCCAGGCGAATTCGGCGCCGCCCGCGGTCGGAGTCGGTTT
>JBIJCD010000304.1:0-4818 GCA_044344895.1 Pirellulales bacterium
ACCTTCGCCAGACTCCTCCGTCGCCTGACGCCGGGCACACTGCTGCTGGAACTCGCGCCCGTCACCGGCCGCATGCACCAGCTGCGTCTGCAGGCGGCGTCCCGCGGCATGCCCATGCTCGGCGACGCGCTGTACGGCGGGCCGGAGACCTCGTGGGCCGATCCGCAAGGTGCTGAGCCGCGCGAGAAGCCGATCGCGCTGCATGCGGCGAGGATCGTCTACGCCGACCCTGACTCGGCCGCTGTCGTGACGATCGACGCGCCGCTGCCCGACGTCTGGCCGGTCACGGCCCGCTGATCCAGCCGGCGTGCACGAGCCACTGCTGCAGCCAGGGGATCGTCCACGGGCTCCAGGTCGGAAAGGCGACTGACACGACCGACAGGCCGAGCAGGGCGAGGGCCACGAGCCGGCCGGCGCGGCTGGCCGCCAGCCGGTCGGCGGCGGGAGTGATCGCGGCCACCCAGAGGGGCGCCAGCCAGAACGCCCAGCGGAACCCGCTCGACGTGCCGCCGTAGTTGCGGTCGAGCTGCGGTCGCGAGAGGTAGAAGGCGAGCACGACGGCCGACACCGCCGCGATCGCGAGGGCGAATTGCCTCCCGGCATCGGCGGCCTCCGCGGTCGCCCCGGCACGCTCCCAGGCCGAGGCGGAGCGGCGACGATCCGCGGCTGGCGCGGACAGGATCACCAGGCCGGGCAGCACGAGAAGCCAGGCGGGCGTGAGCGAGAACATGCCGTGGTGGCCGACGAGGGCGTGCCAGGCGTAGATCCAGGGCGACGGCTCGCCGCGGTCGACGCCTTGCGGCGACCGCCAGTAGCTCGTGAGCAGCCGGCCATTGGCGAGCCTGATCGAGTAGTCGTACCAGTTGGACGGATTCCAGGACTCGCCCTCCCGCAGCACCACGCCGGGTGGCAACGGCGCTGCCGCGACAGCTGCCGTGGCGCGGTGCGCGTAGGGTGGCGCGATGGAGCCGTGCGCCAGCCAGTTGGCCGACAGCGCCAGCGCGGCCACGAGGCAGGCGGCCGGCACGGCCACGCGGAGCGTGCCGCGGAGGTCGCAGCGGGCCAGCAGCACCAGTACGGCGGCCAGCCAGGCGAGGGCCGGCAATTCGAACGCGGCGGCCAGGGCGGCCGTGCCTCCGGCCACCGCGAAGCCGGTGCGCGACCGCAGCCCGTCGACCGCGATGCGGTGGGCGAACCACGCGCTGACGGCCGTGCATGCCGCCGCCGGGACGTGGTTTGTGAGCACGACGGCGAACGTATTGAGCAGCGTGCCGCCGGCCGCCACCGCCGCCGCCCACAGTCGGCCCCAGTCGCTCGTGCCGATGCGGTCGACGAGGCGGAAGGAGCAGACCATGAAGATGCCCAGGGGCATGAGTCCGTAGACCACCAGGAGGAGGCGGCCGAGTTCGAAGGGGTGGTCGCCCAGTGTCCAGCCCGTGGCCCTGTGCACGAGCCAGTAGGGGCCCGCGCAGAGCAGCGAAAGCAACGGGGGCTTGCTCGAATAAAGCCGCAGCCGTCCCGTGGCGTCGGGGTGCACCACGGCGTCGATCGTGTCCCAGCCAGGCTCGATGACCAATTCGTCGATGGCGAACGTGCCCCGCTCGACCAGCGCCCGCGTGGCGAGCCAGCGGCTGCGGTCGTTGCCCGAGAGGAAGGGCCGCAGCAGCCGTTTCTCCCGTTCGATGCGGTCGCGGACGGCGACCTGGTCGACCTGCTCGCCGGCCGCCGTCGCCTTCGCCACCGCGTCGGCCACCAGCTTCTTCTCCAGCCCGATGCGGTCGACGCTCGAGACCGCGGCGATGCGGCCCAGCACCGCGGCCAGTGCCATCGTGGCCATGATCGCGTACACGCCGTGTCGCAGCCGCGACCGCGATTCGCCACGCCGTGGCGGCATGAGCGGCCGCACCCTTCCGCGCACGGCCCACGACACGCCGGCCAGGTCGCGGAGGCCGTGCAGGAATCGGGCCACGCCGTACTTCGAGCTGCCGCGGGTGCGCGGCCGGTGATGCACCGGCATCTCGACCACCCGGAATCCTTGCGCCGCGACGAGCACAGGGATGAAGCGGTGCATCCCCTCGGCGAACCGCACGCCGCGGATGGCCTCGCGGCGAAACGCCTTGAGGCCGCAGTTGTGGTCGTGGAGCCGCAGGCCGGTGGCCGCGCCGACCAGCCAGTTGAACACCCGCGAAGGCATCGTCTTGTGCCATGGGTCGAGCCGCGGTGTCTTCCAGCCATTGACCAGGTCCGCGCCGCCGCGGCGCGAATCGGCCGCCAAAGCCGCCAGCATCCCGGGGATTTCGGCGGGATCGTCCTGCCCGTCGCCGTCGAGCATCACGATCCGATCCGCGCGGGAGCGGGCGAAACCGGCGGCGAGGGCGGCCGACTTCCCCTGGCCCCGCTCCAGACGGATGCCGTGGATGCGGTCGTCGTCGGCCTGCAGCCGGGAAATCTCGGCCCACGAGCCGTCAGTCGAGCCGTCGTCGACGAGCGACAGTTCCCAGGAGATCCCCGCCGTGTCGAGGGCGGCGCGGATTTCGGCGACGAGTGGAGAGATGTTGCCCGCTTCATCCCGCACCGGAACGACGAGTGAGACGTCTGGCGTGGTCATGATCGGCCGGCGGGACGAGGCGGGCGTGGCACCGGAGGAGCAGGATACTCGTGCCGACCTCCGGCCGCCATGCGACCCTGGCCGGCGCGGGCGGCCGCAGGCGCGGCGGCCCGCTTCGCTTACACTCTGTCCGGCGGTGTCGTGCGTTGCCGGGCGTCCCGGGGCACGGCGAGCAACCGCCAGGATCTGTGCACCATGACGCGGCTCGTCTCCTTCGGCGTGATCCTCGGGCTCGTGGCCCTGTTCGGCATCCTCTCGCTGCGGGTGATGTCGGGATTCCTGCTGCCGCTGCTGCTGGCGGCCATGCTGGTGGTGATCTTCGGTCCGCTGCATCGCTGGCTCCGCGACCGGTTTCTGGTGCCTGAGTGGGTGGCCGCCGCGCTGACGACGCTGTTCGTGCTGCTGATCGTGCTCGTGCCGCTGTTCCTGCTCGTATCGCGGGCCGGTGGCGACGCCGTTGCGATCCTGCGGAGCCCCGACGGGCTGCGGCTCGACCCGACGGTGCTCGACGGCCTCGTGGAGACCGTCAACGACGCCAGCGGGCTCCACGTCACCAGCGAGAACGTCAACGCTGAATTGAAGCGGCTTGCCGAGGAGTGGATCGGGCCGATCGCCGCCCGGGCGCCCGTGGTGATCGTCAAGCTGTTGATCGGTCTGATCGTGATGACGGTGAGCCTGTTCTACTTCCTCGCGGACGGCCGCCGGATGTTCGAGGCAGTGACGAAGCTCATCCCGCTTGACCGCCGCTACCAGGGGCAGCTGCTCGAGGAGTTCGAGGAGGTCAGCCGCGCGGTTGTCAGCTCGACGCTGCTGGCGGCGCTCGTGCAGGCCGTGCTCGCGGGGTTCGGCTTCTACGTGGCCGGTCTCGGCGGCGTGTTCCTGCTGACGCTGCTCACGTTCTTCGGGGCGCTCGTGCCCTTCGTCGGGGCGGCGGCCGTCTGGGGCACGGCCAGCCTCTATCTGTTGTTTTTCGTGAAGAACACCTGGGCTGCAGTGGGCCTGGCCCTGTGGGGCGCAGGCGTCGTCTCGACGGTCGACAACATCATCAAGCCGATCGTGCTGCACGGCCAGTCGAAGCTCCACCCGCTGCTGGCCCTCCTGAGCGTGCTTGGCGGCGTGGGGGCGCTGGGGCCGATCGGCATCTTCGTGGGGCCGATCGCGGTAGCCTTCCTGCAGGCGGCGCTGACGATGCTCCAGGCCGAGATCGACAGCTTTTCGCGGGGAGGGGCGGTGGGGTTGGCAGGGCCGTCGGGTGACGGGCCCGCTGGCGGAGTTGCACAAACCAGCGACGCGAGGGTGAAATCCTCCTGAGCCCGCGGCCGTTATGGTCGGCCGGCGGTAGGTGAGGTCGGGCGGCACATTCTTTGTGGCATCGGGGAGCAGCACGATGGCGCGATCGATCATGATCCTGGTGGCGGTGTTCGCCGTGGGCATGCCCGCGGTGTTCGGAATCGAAGCGGCGTTCGTGCCCGACTCCGGAGGCGGCGGCGAATACCTGGTCCGCGTCGAGCCCGACCTCGTCCGCGGCGGCAGTCCCCACACGTTCACGAGCGATGTCCCCGCCGACGCGCGGGACGTGCGACGGGTGAAGATCTACGTCGCCGACGCCTGGCCGCCGGCCGTCGAACGGTCCGTGATCGAGGCATCGCGGCGGCCACGGGCCGCGCCGGTGGCGGCGGCATCGTCGCGGATCGCCGACGTGGACGTGACAGCTGCCAAACCAGCGGACCGCCCCTGGGGCCTGCTGACCGGCAGCCTCATCGCCCTCTTTCTCTCGCTGGGGGCCAACGCGTACCTCGGCCAGCTGCTGGCGAACATGCGGGCCCGCTACCTGCGGGACATCCAGTCGGGACTGATCAAGGTCTAGATCGCGATCGGTTTCCGTCGCGCACGATCGGTCTGGAGCGATCACCGCCGGGACGGCGGATGTCTCCTCGCTGGATGCTTTCGAGTGACGGCCTGCGGCGAGCCCGACGGCGTGGACATGCGAAATCCCCACGCTCTTCGAGCATCCGCCTTTTCCCGGCTCGCCAATCGCCAGGTTTGCGGGGTCATCGCTGCAGGCATTCAGGTATGTGAGATGCGCTCTCGTGCGCATCCCGGTTTGGTGTAGCGACGGCTTCGGGGCGGCAAAAGTCTCGTCGCGTGGGCCGAGGCGGCCCAAAGCTCCTCGAGCGTTCGCCGACCCCCTCGCCTCCGTCTCCAGGTTT
>JBIJCD010000227.1:0-6195 GCA_044344895.1 Pirellulales bacterium
GCCGCGGTGGCCGGCGAGATCGGCCGGCTCGTGTCGGCCGATGGCGGCGTGAGCCTGCATGGATCGGCGGCCGTGGTCGAGCGGGTGTCACGGTGGGCCGCGGTGCGGGAGATCGCCAGGACCACGGGGAGCGCCGCCTGGGACGCGACGGCGGAAGGAGCCTTTGGCAAGTCCGTGGTGACGACGCTGCGGCTCCTCGGCGGTCAGGGTCGGCTGCTCGTGGGGGCGGGACGTATGCCATCGGTGTTTTCCGATCAAATCCTCGCCGCCGCCGCCGCCGCCGATTGCAGGAAGACCAGCCGCACCGCTCGGCTCGTGCGGGCCGCCCCGAAATCGGATCACCGTGCCGTCGGGCGACGGCGGAAACTCCTCCCGCGCGACCAGCACGATGGGGCTGCCGCCGTGGCAATTCTCCGCTCCGGCTGGGACCGCGATGCTGTGCGGGTGCTGCTGGAATACCGCGATGCGGTGCCGCACCTGGAGATCGCCGTCGGCGACCGGCTGCTCGTCGCCGGGCCGTGGCGGTGGCGGGTGTCACGAGGTGGCCGGCCGCTTGAGGCCGAAGGGCCGTGGACGCTGTCGTGCTGGGAGTCGGACCGGAAGGCGACGTTCCTCGAGATCGCCGCGCCGCTCTCCGCGGGCATGCAGATCGAGCGGCAGGTGGTGCTGCTGCCCCGCGACCGCGTCGTGCTCCTGGCCGACGCGGTGACGCCGAAGACCGGCCACGGACAGGCTGCCAACGGCCACGTGCAGGTGGCGACGTCCGCGCCGTTGATCCTGGAGTCGGGCGTGCCGTTCGCCGCGTCGCTCGATGGCGAGCAGGCGGAGGAAACCCGCGAGGTGTTCGCATACGACACGCGGCCGCGTTTGATGGCATTGCCGCTGGCCTTGCCGGAATGGAAGACGGCGGGCCGGGGCGGATTCAAGACGGCGGCCGACGGGCTGACCCTGGAGCAGCCGACCGCCGGGCCGCGCTGCTATGCCCCCATCTGGCTCGACTTTGACGCCCGGCGGCAGGGGCGACCGCTGACCTGGCGGCAGTTGACCGTCGCCGACACGCGGCAGAACCTGCCGCCGCACCAGGCGACGGGATTTCGCGTGCAGGCGGGCCGCGAGCAGTGGCTCGTCTACCGATCGCTCGACGTCCCGCGCAACCGCACGCTGCTGGGGTGCAACGTGTCGTGCGACTTTCTGGTAGGCCGCATCGGTCGGACGGGTGTCGTCGACAGGCTGATCGAGATCCAGTAAGCCGGCAGCGGAGCGCGAGCGCATGCCGGCCGACGAGGGAATCAGCGATCGTTTGCGGGAGAATCTCGCCGCGGTGCGGGGCCGGATCGCCGAAGCCTGCCGTCTGGCCGGCCGTGGCCCGGGCGACGTGCGGCTGGTCGGCGTGACCAAGTACGTCACCGTGGATCTCGCCCGCTGCCTGTTGGACGCAGGCTGCCTCGACCTGGCGGAGAGCCGGCCGCAGGCGTTGTGGCGTCGGGCGGAGCCGCTGGCCCTGCACGAGCCGCCGCCCCGCTGGCATCTCGTCGGGCACCTGCAGCGAAACAAGATCCGCCGGACCCTGCCGGTGCTGTCGCTGCTCCACTCGCTCGACAGCCTGCGGCTGCTCGAGGCACTCGACGCGGAGGCGGCCGAGGCGGGGCGGATCTGCGACGCGCTCGTCGAGGTGAACCTGGCCGGGGACCCGGGCCGGACGGGCCTGATGGAAGCCGACGTGGCGGCGGTTGTCGAGGAGGCGGGTCGCCGGACGCACGTGCGGGTGCTCGGGCTGATGGGAATGGCGGCACTGCCGGAGGGCGGGGGAACGGAGGCCCGGCGGCAGTTCGCCAGGCTCCGGCAGATGCGTGACCAGATCGCCGCAGCCGTGCCGACGGCCACCGGCCTGCACGAGCTGTCGATGGGGATGAGCGGCGACTTCGTCGAGGCGATTCTCGAGGGTGCGACGCTCGTGCGCGTCGGCTCGGCCCTGTGGGAGGGAATCCCGACGACTCCGGCGGACTGACGTCCGCGGCACTCAGCGCACGGCGTGCGGGCCTGCGTGGGGGGGCCGGCAGGCGACCATCTTCACGGCCGGCGTGTTACCGGCGACCGCGGGGTGGAATGGCGACCGGAGAAACACGCGGCCCGTGCGCTGGTCGGCGTGCATGGTCGTGATGTTGGCGAAGTCGTATCCGAGGCCGGCCAGATCCCACTCGGCCACCTGCGGAACGCCGGCCGCAGCGAGGTCGAAGAATCGCAGACGTTTCGGATCCCGGCTGACCACGAGCAGGTGACGGCCGACTTGGGCAGCGTCCACAGGCGTGCCGGGAGCCGGCAGCACCGCCGCGAGCGTGTTGGAACGCGTGTCGACGAGTAACACCTGGTCTGCCCAGCCCTCGACCGCCGCGATCCACGGCCAGCCTGCCAGCCGCACCAGCGTGGACAGCCCGCGCCGCGGCGTCGTGAACGTCCGTTCGATCTGCCCGGTCGCCAGGTCGATCCGCGCGACGTTTTCCGCGCCGGGCACGATGCGGTTGCGCTCCAGCACGAACAGGCATCCCGGCAGCGCGACGATGGTGCCGGGCATGCGGATGTCGTGGGCGAACGGGAGGCCGCGGAAGCCGGTCCAGCGAAACACGCGGCGGCTGCCCGTCTCGTTGAAATACATCGCTCCGGGGCTGCCTCCGAACTGTTCGACCTGCAGGTGCGCCGGCATGGAGCGGCTCGTCAGCGAGAGTCGCCCGCGACGCAACCGCGCCACGGAGTGGTACGTGAGCCAGCCGTGGCGGCGGGTGTGGTGCTTGCCCACCGCGAGAATCGTCCACGGACCGAATGGGTAGAGGAACTCGAGCGTGTGCGGCACCGGTGCCGACGCCAGCAGCGTGGAGCCGTCGCCGTCATAGACGTCGAGCCGGTAATCCTCGACGCGACCGGCGCTGTGCCCCACCCAGAGGTGCCCGTCGTGGAACACCTGGCCGCGATAGACCTCGCAGGGGTCGAGGGTGGCCACGGTGGTGATGTGAAGGTCGGTGATCGCCTGCACGAACGCTGCATCCACGGGATCTGCCGCCGCGTGACCGCCGCTCCCCTCAGCGTACGCTGACCCGCTCCCGCCGCCCAGCATTCGGTCGGACGTCGCAGAGGGCGGCTCAGTCGTCGAATCGCACTTCGCGGATCTCGAACTTCATGGTGCCGGCGGGGACGTCGATCGACACCTTCTCTCCCACCTTCCGGCCGAGAAGCCCCTGGGCCAGCGGGCTGGCGACGTTGATCCGGCCGGCGTCGTAGTCCTCCTCGCCGGCCCCGACGAGCACGAACACCTCCTCGTCGCCGAACTGCAGGTCGACGACCACGACGGTCGCGCCGAACACGACCTCGTCGTTGGTCTCCTTGGCACGCTCGACGATCACCGCACGGGCGAGTTTGTCTCGCAGCATATTGATCTTGGCCTGCATCATCCCCTGGCTCTCGCGGGCGCCGTGGTATTCGGCGTTCTCGCTGAGGTCGCCTTCGCTGCGGGCGGCCGCCACGCGCTGGGCCAGCTTCGGCATCTCCACCGTCTCGAGGTGATCTGCTTCGGCCTTGAGCTTGTCGTAGCCCGCACGGGTCATGGGAATACGGTCGGACATGGATTCTCCCTCGAAAAAAAGCCGTGGAGCAACGTCACGGCGGGCGACGACGTCAGCCGGGCGACGACGTCTCTGGCACGTAGAGCAGCCTTCCGCACGTGCGGCACGTCACCACGCGTCCCATCAGCAACTCGGACTGCATGTTGCCGGTCACCTGATGGAAACAGCCGCCACAGCTCTGGCCGTCCAGCGGCGCCAGGGCATCCTCGCCCTTTTGCTTGACGACACGGTCGTAGAGCCCGCGCACGTCGGCAGGCAACTCGTGTTCGGTCGTTTGCAGATCGCCCGCCAGCCGGCGCACCTCGCCGTCGAGGGTCACCGCCTCCGCCGCCACACGCGACTTGACGTCGGCGAGAAGCTTGCGGGCGGATTCCACGGCGGCCTCGGCCGCCGGCAGCGTCTTGCGTACGGCGTCGATGCGATCGAGCGCCTCCAAGATCTCGTCCTCCAGCACCTTGGTCGCCATGCGGTCGGCTGCGATCTGGTCCTTGAGCGTCTGGTACTCGCGATTCGTCTTGCAGGCGTTGAGCTTCGCCTCGAGGTCGAGGATCTTGGCCTCCGCCGACTTCAGTTGGAGCTGCTTCTGGTCGGCGGCCATCTTGGCCTTCTTCACGTCGTCCTGCACGCCCGTCCGCGCCGCTTCTGCTGCCTCCAGCCGCGCGGCGTGGGCAGCCACCTGCTTCGGCCCTGCGGCGATCTGGCCGCGCAGGTCCGACAGCTGCCGCAGAATGCGGTGCAGCGTTCGCAGGGTTTCGGTGACGACGGCACTGGCCATGGAGCGATCTCGGATCGACGCGACGGCGTCGTTTTCCCGACGGCAAGGGTACCAGATCGCGACGCGAAAAGCAGCGGGCCGGCTGCGGCTGCAGCCGGCCCGCATTCAGGTCGTGCCGTGGCCGCCGTCAGCCCGGGGCGCCCTCGAGGAAGGTCTCCAGCTGCCGCGACCGCACGGGGTGCTGCAGCTTCTTCACGGCCTTCGCTTCGATCTGCCGCACGCGCTCCCGGGTGACCCGGAAGATCCGCCCCACCTCTTCGAGCGTGTAGGTGTAGCCGTCCGTGAGGCCGTACCGCAGGCGGATGATCTCCCGCTCGCGGTAGGTGAGGGTCTTGAGCAGGGACTCGAGCTTGTCCTTCAGCAGCCCGTGCGTGGCCGAATGCGTCGGGCTCACGGTGGCGACGTCCTCGACGAATTCGCTGAAGCTCGCGTCTTCGCTTTCGCCGACGGGACGGTCGAGGCTCATTGGCTGGCGCCCCATGTCGAGCACGCGGCGGGCCTCCTCGAGCGGCACGCCGGCGGCCTGCGCGATCTCCTCGGCGGAGGGCTCACGGCCCAGTTCGTGCAGCAGTTTCTTGGCGGTCGTCCGCAGCTTGGAAAGGACGTCGATCATGTGCACCGGGATGCGGATCGTCCGGGCCTGATCGGCGATGGCCCGGGTGATCGCCTGCCGGATCCACCAGGTGGCGTAGGTCGAGAACTTGAAGCCGCGGCGGTACTCGTACTTGTCGACCGCCCGCATGAGGCCTGTGTTGCCCTCCTGGATGAGGTCCAGGAAGCTCAGGCCGCGGTTGCGGTACTTCTTGGCGATCGAGACGACCAGCCGGAGGTTGGCGGCCGACAGGTTGCGCTTGGCGGCCTCGTATTCCTCCTTGAGCCGGCCGAGCATGTCGACGCGCCGCCGCAGCGATCGCGGACTCTCCAGCGTCGTCAGCATGAGATCGCGCAGTTCCTTCCGCATGTCGGCACGATCGTCGCCGCTCATGTGCCCGGCGTTCATCAGCCGCAGATCGCGCTGCAGGCCGTCCATGCGGGCCGACATGCCACGGAGCACCTTCACCAGCGGCTGCACCCGCCGCGTCCGGAGGCTCAACTCCTCGACGAGCGCGAGCGACTTGCCGCGGGCACGGCGGAAGCGGTTGCGGGCCGCTCGGGCGTCGGCCGGATCGGTGCGCCGGCTGATGAGCAGCCGGAAATCGGCCTTGCCCTGTTCGATGAGGTGCTCGAGCGTCTTGAGGTTGTGGGGCATCCGCGCCTGGATCTGCTCCTTCGTGAGCCGCTCCGTCAGCGACACCTTGATCGTGCGGTCGAAGGGGAGTTTCCCTTCGTGCACGCGCCGGAGCGTCTCCACGGTGGCCTGCATCGAGTAGGAGCAGCCGAGGATCGCCCGGCGGAACCGCTTGCGGGTGACCTCGATCCGCTTGGCCAGCGAGATCTCCTCGGCCCGCGTGAGCAGAGGAATCTCCGCCATCTGGGCCAGATACATCCGGATCGGATCGTTGCCGGCGTTGGACGGCGGCGTCGTGATCGGCTCGTCCCGACGCGGCTGCGTTGGCTTCGGCTTGACGGTTTGACCGGAGGCCCGCGGCTCCGCCTCGTCGGCCTCAGCCTCGGGCGCGGAGTCCACGAGCTCGATGCCCTGCTCCTCGAGGGCCACGAGCAGAGCGTCGATCTTCTCCGGGTCGACCGCCTCGTCGGGCAGATACGAATTGACCTGATCGAACGTCAGGTACCCCAGCGCGCGGCCCGTGGCGATCAGCGCGGCGAGGTCGGCGTCGGCGTGGCCGGGCACGCCATGGGCTGCCG
>JBIJCD010000267.1:0-5481 GCA_044344895.1 Pirellulales bacterium
CACGCTTCCTCCCCGAACCGGTTCGGTCGCGGTGGTAACCGTCCCGTTCACATGCGCCACCGACATCGACCAGAACAGCCGGGCGATCACCGGCCACGACGCCAAAGCGGCGATGGCGACGACGGCGGCCACCACCGTCTTGCTCGGCCCGCGGGGGCTGGCGGCCTGTCTCGACACGGATGACACCCGGTTCGCCGCCACAGCGTCCGCCAGTTCCAGGCATTCGCTCGCCGGCAGCCACGCATCAAAGCCATGCCGCCACACTGGCGTCTCGGCGGGAATCGCGGCGGACGCGAGTTTTTCGGACAGCTCCGCGATTCCGAACGGACCGACCTTGCCCTGCTCGGTCCTGTAAAACCAGAGCACCCTGGAGGAATCGCCGGCTGGACTGGGGGTTTCGGCCGTCACGGTTCAATTTCCACCATCGAAAACCTCGCCGCCAGACCGCGTGCCCATGGCCTGGTAGACCACTGCATCCACGTGGTCGCTCAGATATTGGACGGATCCGTCCACGAACAGAAAGTTGCCGCCGCCGGAATGCTGGCTGCCGAAGGCGTTGTCCGAAGACGGCACCGACGGCGGCGAATTCGGCGGATAGTAACCGTCCATGAACCGAAACACGCTGCCGAGTGCCGGAAGGTATCCGCAGTAGTTGTTGCCGCCGTTGTTGCCGTTCGAACCGGTCAGCGTCACGGCATTCTGCTGGGTTCCCGCACCGCCGGCCCATCCCGGAAAGACCGGTGTCGCGGATTTCGTCGGGCCACAGTTCAGGCTCGTCGTCACCTCGCCGACGATGACCGTCTTGCTCGTGCCGTCGGTGACGCCGGCGACACGCGTCGTGAAGTTTTCGAGGTTGTGATTCGAGAACGTCACCATGCCGTTCCAGAGGCCCGTCTGGAGCACCGTGGCCGCCGGCGAGCTGCCGCCGCACGCGTAGCTGACGCCGTCGCCCTGGGCGGCGAACCATGCCGGCGAACTGCCGATGTTGCCGCAGTAGTTCGACTTGGCGAAGGGTCCCCAGTAGGACGGACTGCCGTACGCATGCGTCGACTTGAGCGGCAGGACGTCGGCGGGGCAGGCATACACGGCGATCGGCGTGCCGGCCACTCCCCCGGGCACCGTCGACCCGGTGGCTGTATTCACCGCCTGCTGCGGGAATGTCAGGAAGTCGATGTTCACCCGGTTTCGCTCGGCCCCCATGCCGGAAGGGAGGTATGGCCTGTATTCCACAATTGGATCGCTCATCGCGGCGTCGTACAGCACCGACTCCTCGAGGAAGGGCAGGATCCAGAACCGCCAGCTCCAGCCGTTGTTGTCGTCGTCCGGCTCTCCCAGCGGGAAATGCTTCGCCGAGTCATGAAACAGCTGCAACGCCACCCCGATCTGCTTGAGGTTGTTGCTGCAAGACATCTGCCGCGCCGAGGCTCGCGACTGCTGCACGGCAGGCAGCAGCAAGCCGACCAGAATGCCGAGGATGGCGATCACGACCAGAAGTTCGACGAGCGTGAAACCCGATCGCGATGAACGCTGGATCATGGATCGAACCCCGGCCTTGTTTCGTTTTCGGGACGGGCTCCCCCCGGCGCGGGGATTCTCCCGGCGTCTGTTCTGCATGTCAAACCCACAGCGGATGCGTCGAGGCCGCCACGGTCGTTATCCCGTTGACGCCTGGCCCGTCAGCCGCGGCCCGATCGCCTCGATCTCGTCGCAGCCGCGTTCGAGGCCGTCGGCGTCGGCCAGCCGGAGGGCGATGTCGTGGCAGCGGTCGCCCACCCGTCGATCGTCGAGCAGCGGCCGCAGCGCGGCGGCCACGGCCGGCCCTCGAAACCGTCGTGGCGGCAGCGACGCCCCCACGCCGAGCCGCTCGAGCCGCGCGGCGTTGTCGAGCTGGTCGAACCCCATCGGCATCACCAGCTGTGGCACCCCCGCCGCGAGCCCCTGCGACAGCGACCCGATGCCTCCGTGATGCACCACCGCCGCGGCCTGCGGCAGCAGCCAGCGAAACGGCACGAAGTCGGCGTGCATCACGCCGTCGGGCAGCGCCGTCGGCAGCTGCTCGGGAAACCGCGTGAGCAAGAGGCCGCGGCGGCCGAGCCGGCGGCAGGCGTCGGCGGCCGCGGTGAAGAAATCGCGGCCGAAGACGTTTGCCGAGCCGGGCGTGAAGACCACGGGCGGCGCGCCGGCCGCGAGAAACTCCCGCACGGCGGCCGACGGCTCGACCACGCCCTCCTCGCTGTAGAGCGGAAACCCCGTCAGCCGCACCTGCGGCGGCCAGTCGGGCTGCGGCGGCGCGAACCAGTCGGGAAAAAGCCCCAGCACCCGCAGCGGCGAGTGCATCCAGTCGCGGGCCACGCGGCGCACCGGCGGCAGGCCAAGGCGGCAGCGGTATTCGTTGAGCCACGGGCAGATCCGCGGATCGGCGGCGAGCGTGTCGATCAGCCACCACTGCAGACGCCGCGACCAGGCCGGCCCGCGGTGCACGCAGATGCCCGGCACCCGCGGCCCCGCGACGTCGCTGCGAAAGAGCGCCGGCGAGAGGTGCACCGTCACCAGCGGCACGCCCAGCGATTCCTGCGCCACCCGGGCGCCGAATGCCAGGGTCGAGCCCACCACGACCGTGCGGCCCGGCTCGTGGCGGTCGGCGATGATCCGGTGGATCGGCGCGAGCAGCGGTCGCACTGCGAGGTCGATGATCCGGGCCGTCCCTCGCAGCGGGTGCCAGATGCGGGGGTCGCGGATCATCTCGCGGAAATCCGTCTCCGGCAGCGGGTCGACGAAGTCGAGCCCCGCCGCCTCCACCAGGCCGCGGAAGTAGCCGGCGGTGATCACGGTGACGCGCCAGCCCCGCCGCCGCAGCGCACGGCCCAGGCCCACGAAGGGATGGACGTCGCCGGAACTGCCCACCGCGCACAACAGCGCCTGCCACGATCCCGCGTCACGGGCGCCGGGCGCGGGGGCCGTCATGTCAGGTGCTCGACGACTTCGCGGCGTTGGCCCGATAGTCCCAGGGCGGCTGCGGACTCGGCTGGGCCCACAGCCCCACCTTCTGCGCCTGGGCCTGAGACTGCAGGGCCGCCAGCGAGTCATCTCGGGAGTAGGCGGCGTAGTGCCAGGCATTGCCGGTGGCGACCATCTGCCGGTTCACGTCGATGCCGTTGACGGTAAGATGGCCGATCCAGCGGCCATAGCGGTCTTTCCCCTCGTCCACAACCTGCACGGTCTTGCCGAAGACCATCGACGCCAGCGCCTCCCGCGACACCTTGCCGAAGTCCTGGCTGAGTTCCGGGGCGTCGATCTCCGCCAGCCGCACCTTCTGCTGCTGGTTGGCCTCGTCGAGGCAGGTGAGCGTGTCGCCGTCGTTCACGCCTACCACCCGCCAGAGCCGCGTGCTCCCGGTGCCGCCGGCGGCGGCCGGCGACGACGCGGGCTGCGTCGGCAGGCCGGTCGATCCGCCCGACGACGTGAAGGCCGCCGGAGGAGCCGATGCCTGCGGCTGCGACGATGCGGCGATCGCCCCCGCCGTGCCGGCGATCGCGGCCGGCGCCGCGGCGGCGAAGCCCTGTGCCGCAGGATTCTGCGGCGGCGGTGCCGCTGCCGGCGCCATGGGCTGTGCCTCGGACGACGCGCCCCACTGGGACGGCGGCGGCGCGAGCTGCTGGCCCGGGCCCCACTGGCCGGATGGCGGCTGCATGGCCGCGGGCGGCGGCGCGGTGGCGATGCCCGCTGCAGGGGGCATGCCCTGCGGCGGCACGATCGGCGTGCCGCCGAGCGCCGGCGAACCGGGCGGATACTGGTAGGGCGCGGGCTGGTAGCGGGCGACGGTGGCGGGCGGCAGCGCGTAGGTCGGCGGCTGCGCTCCTTGTGTCTGGTAGTTCCAGCCCTGCACCGCGACGGGCTGGGCCACCATCGCCTGGCGTCGGTTCACCTGGGATGCCGCCGGCACGGCGGGCGCGGCGGCCGCGGCCAGGATCGGCGGACCGATCTGATACGTGAACACGTAGGTCGGCGAGTAGTACATCGTCAGCGGCCGGCCGTCCGGACCGATGCCCTGATAGGGCACGGGCTGGGGCGTCCAGCCTGGCGGAATCGTGCCGCCCTGGATGACGGCCGTCGGCAGGGGCGGCGCCTGCCAAGAGGGCAGTGTTCCGGAGACACCCGCGCCGGGAGCTGCGCCGCCGGCCCAGGCGGCCGGAGAGGTCGCTGCGGCTGCGGCGCCGGTCTCGCCGCGCACCGGCGACAGGCAGCCGCAGACCGCCGCCACCGCGACGAGTCCGCGGAGCGATGCCGTCCAGCGTTGCCGAAGTCCCTGCCGCACTGCGTTCGCCCTCCTGCACTTCCCCGACTTGTAGCAGCCGCTGGTCATCGACCGCAGAGGTCTTTTCCCGTTCACCGTGGAGCCTCATCCCGGGCCGCGTCGCCACGGCCAGCCGCAGCGGCCGAGCGGCTGCACCGCCTGCCGAAGGAAAAGATCGGTTTTTCCGACCGTTCGGATCGAATCCGACTGTGATCATGGCCCGACATGCCACGGCGGCGGCGACTGGAGAACCGTGGCAGGCTGCAGAGGCTGCGGCCCCGATCGCTCACGCGGCCCGCACTGCGGCGTTTAGACTTTGCAGGCATGCGAGCACTCCTGTTCGTCGCGGCGATCCTCGTGGCCTGCCCCGTCGCCCGCGGCGGCGACGACGAATCCCTCGACATGCTCGCGGCCCGTGCGCGGCGGGCGGGGCTGCGGGTGCTGGCGGGCGACCACATCACGCTGGTCACCGATCGACCGGCCCGCGCCGGCGATGGCGTCGACATGCTGCCCGCGATCTTCGACCAGGCCTGGACGGCCTGGTGCGACCACTACGGCCTCGACCCGCGCGGGCACCGCGACTGGCGGGCCTTCGGCTGCCTCGTCGTCGACCGGGAGCGGTTCAGCGCGGCAGGGCTGCTCCCCGAGTCGATCCCCGACTTCACCAACGGCCACTGCCACGGCGACCGGTTCTGGCTGGCCGACCAGTCGAACCCCGACTACCGGCGGCACCTGCTCCTGCACGAGGGCGTGCACGCCTTCACGCTCACGCTCCGCGGCCTCGCCACGCCCACCTGGTACACCGAGGGCATCGCGGAGTACCTGGCCACGCACCGGCTCGATGCCGCTGCCGAGGGCGGCGGCCGCTTCGTGGCCACGCCCCTGCCGTCGCGGGCGGGCGACGTCGAGCAGCTGGGCCGCATCGAGCGGATCCGCTCCCTGCGGACCGCCGGCACGTGCCCCGGGCTGGAGGAGATCTTCGCCGCGCGGGCCGCCGACCACCGCGATCTTTCCGCCTACGCCGCGAGCTGGGCGGCAGTCGCGCTGCTGGCGAGGCATCCGCGTCACGCCGCGGCCTTCGCCGCCGCGGAGCGTGGGCCGCTCGACGCCGCGTTCACGAACCGGCTGCGGGAATCACCCGGCTGGAACGCCGTGGCCGACCGCGACTTCGACGCCTTCACAGACGA
>JBIJCD010000302.1:0-4840 GCA_044344895.1 Pirellulales bacterium
GGCTACGCCTCGCTCGGCGCCATGCTCGTCTGCTGGCTCGGGGTCTTCTGGCTTTCGACGCATGCGGCCACCGGCCGAGGCTCCAGAACGATCCTCGAACAACGGGCCGCGGCCACCGCGCTCGCCGCGCTCGCGCTCGTCAACGTGCTGCGGACCCCTGCGGCCGTCGTCGCCGCGCTCGCGGCCGCCGCCGCCATCGTCTCGGGCTCGCGGACGCTGGCCGCCGCCTGGCCCGGACCGGCCCCGCCACGGCTGCGGCCCGCCCTCGCAGCCGGCCTCACCGCGGCGGCCGCCGCCTCGCTCGTGTGGAGTTGGCAGGCGGGCCATGCCGCGGTGATGGCGGGCGCGTGGATGGGCCTGGCCACGCTGTTCCTTGGCTCGACGGCCCTGGCCGGCGTGGCCCGGCGACAGCCCTCGCTCCTCTACCCGCTCACCGTGCTGCTCGGATCCTTCGCCTTCGCGTTGCCCTACGCCGCGCTCGACGAGCGTTGGCAGTCGGCGATGCCGGCCGCGGGCTCCATCGCCTGCGTCGCCGCGCTGCTCACCGCCGCCTACACGATCCTGTCGTTCGCGCGTCCCCGCAGTGCGCTGATCACGATCGTGGCGCTCGCCGCCACGGCCGTCCTCCTCAACGGCGCCGCCTTGTTCGTGGCACCGAACGAGTTCAAGGGTGCGTTTCCCAACATGGCGTCGTACTACGCGTTGCCGGTCTACCTCGACTCGCGCGACTACTTCCGCGACACGACGCCATCCACGGCCCGACTGCGCAACCGCGTCGTGACGGAGGACTTCGACCGGCTGGCACGACAGGGGGCCAGTGACCGGCTGGCGACGGTGTTCTTCACCATGCAGCCGCTCGCGAGCCGTCCTGACGGCAGCCACGCCGTGGTCCTCGAGGTGGACGATCCGCGCAGCCGGCTGCGCGCCGCGGCCGGCGACCGCATTCGGCTGGCCGCCGAGGAGTGGTTCACGATCCGAATCGACGGCGACGACCTGATCGCGCTGGCCGAGGAGCCCTTCTATCGAAAGATCTTCCCATGGTTCCGCTACCAGACGCTGCACATGATCCGTGACGGCATCATCCGCGGAGCGACGCAGCCGCTCGTGCGGGAGCGGGAGGGGCCGGCGCACCCGCATCCCAACGCCCCGGTGCCGGTGGCCTACACGCTCGTCACCCACGACGATCCCGACGCGCGTCTGCCCGCCGACACCAGGGGCCTGCGGCTGGTCGGCCTGGCGCCCGCCTACGTTGCCGCCGGCGCCGAATATGCGTTGATCTCGCTCGACTGGACGGGCCGCGTGGCCGCGGTGCGGCACGAATCGCACCGCGACGTCTACCGTGTGGAGTTCGATCTGCCGGCCGGCGCTGAGCCGCTCGACGTGGCTCAGCTGCAGACGATGGCCTCGTGGATGGAGCGCTGCCACCTCGACACCCTGCGGCCGGCCGTGTCGGCGACGCGGGTCGTCGACGGTGGAGCTGATCGGCTGGGCCTGACACGGGTGGCGGCTGGTGCCGGCGGTGACTGCCTCGTGCTCGAGGACGCCGGCAGCGACACGCCGGTGCCGGCCGGCGTCTTTCTCGCCGGCACGCCGCCCGCGGTGGACGAGCACCCAGCCTTCGCCGCATTTCGTCTCACGGCGGCGGCGGTCGCCCGGGCGATCGATGCCGCGCCCAGCTCGGATTCACCGCACCCGGACGCGCCGCCCGCTACCGCGGCCGAGCGGTTCACGCTGCGGCCCACCCACGACCGCGGGCTCTTTGCCTGCCACGGCGACCCATTCTCGCTCGATGCCGCCGGCCTGCCTCGACAAGTCGACGTCGCCCTCTACAACGCGGCCCGGCTGCACGTCGGCGATCGGCTCATCCTTGCCTGGGACGGCGACGATTCCGCCGGCGGCGCGGCCCTCGCGCACGGCGGAGTCTTTGAGGTGGCCGGCATCGCGGCCCCGCTGCGGGACTGCCCGTTCGCAGGCTGCCCGCCGGGTGCCGCCCGCGCCACCCTGCGGCCCGTGAGCCGACCGAGGGCGGCCGCCCTCGGCACGGCCGGCGGCGACGGGCTGGTCGTGGGGCAGTGGGAGATGGTTCGCCTGCTCAACAACACCGAGGTGCTGCAGGCCTGGAAACACGTCGTCGCCGACCGCTGGCAGGACCGCAAGCCGAAGCTCGTGATCGTGACGCTCAGCGGCGGCGGCATCCGGGCCAGCGTCTGGACGTCGGTCGTGCTGCGCAAGCTCGAGGCCACGCTCGGCGCCGACTTCCCCTACCACATCCGGCTCATGACCGGCGCCTCCGGCGGCATGGTGGCGGGGTCGTACTACGCCACCTCGCTCGTGCCGCCCCCGGCGCACGTGCTGGCGGGTGGCCGCGCCAGCTTCGCCCAGCTCCACGGAGCCACGATCGACGAGTTCGTGGATCGCATGGCCACCGACCAGCTCGACGCCGTGGCGGGCCGCATGCTGTTCGGCGACGTGCCCGACGCGCTGTCGCCGTTCGCCCGCACCGGGGATCGGGGCCGCACGCTCGAGCGCACCTGGATCCGCTGGACAGGCGGGCAGGCGAGCCCGCTCGGCCGCCCGCTGCAGTCGTACGCCGCCGACGAGCGGCTGGGCTGGCGGCCGTCGCTGGCCTACACGCCGATGATGGTGGAGGACGGCCGCCGACTCCTGATCAGCAACCTCGATCTCGCGTTCGCGACCCGCAACGTGGGCGGCCTGCTCATCGAACCGTCGTCTCGCAAGATCGAGCGGCCCACGATCCAGGGGGGCGACTTCGACCTCTCCATCCACGAGGAGGACGATGTCTTCTCGCTCTCGGCGGTGGAGTTCTTCCGGCTGTTCCCCGAAGCCCACGACTTTCAGGTGACGACGGCGATCCGCATGAGCGCGTCGTTCCCCTGGGTGTCGCCGGCGATCAATCTGCCGACGCTCCCGCCACGGCGGGTCGTCGACGCCGCCTACTACGACAACTACGGCGTCAACCTCACGGCGCTGTGGCTGTCGAAGATGAGCAGCTGGCTGCGGGAGAACACCTCCGGTGTGCTGGTCGTGCAGGTGCGCGACAAGGTCAGCCAGGGGGCCCGCACCGAAATCGACTTCGATCGCGTCGGCGACGAGGATGGACCGCTCGACCGGCTGGTGTGGCACGGCGGGAGCAAGCTCCTGCGGCCGGGCATGCAAGCGATCACCACCCCGCTGATCGGCGTCAGCAACGCCCGGCAGTGGACGATGGCCTTTCGCAACGACGAGCAGGTCGACCTCCAGGACCTGCTGTTCGACGACGAGCGGGGCCGCGATTTCTTCCGCACGGTCGTGTTCGAGTGCCCGGTCGACGTGTCGCTCAGCTGGAAGCTGACCGACCGCGAGAAGGCGATTCTCACCGGCGGCTTCGGCCGGCCCGACGCCACGCCGCGGGAGGAGCTCTCCCGGGTGCTCGACTTCATGACCGGCAAGGACTCCTACGAGTTCCACAAGTGGCGGATCGACCACCGCAACGACCGCACGTTCCAGCGGGACCTCAAGGCACGCTACGACGAGCAACTGCGGCTGCTGGGGGTCGCCGATCCCGGACGGTTGACCGCTCGCGAGAGCCAGAGCCTCTACGAGAACGTCGTCAGGAATCTCAAGCGGCTGGAGATCCTCGCCGACTGGTGGAACACGGGCCGGATCGAGGCACCACGGCCGTGACCGCGTTCGGCCATGCACGCATCCGCCGCAGGTGACCGCCGCGGATCAGCGCACGGCCGACGGCTGGGCCGCGACCGCCGGACCGGCCGGCAGCACGTTGAGCACGACGGGCGGCGTCGCCTGGCCGCCGCCGGCCCCGGTGTTGAGGTGGAAAAGCCGCCGGCCGGGCCGGGTCTTCGGGGCGGCCGTGAGGAAGAACTCCCGCTCGGTCGTGCCCTCGACCACGAGCAGGCCGCTCAGGCCGATATTGTCGACGAACACGCCATGCGGCAGGTTGCGGTCGGCGTCGCCGTCGCGGCCGAACTCCACGCGGTCCTTGAAGTCGCGGCGGTCGATCCGCACTTTGGCCGTGATCGTCTCGCCCGGCCGGATCGTGAACTCGAGCGGCTGCCCCTCGCGGTCCACCACCGACGAATTCGCCGCCGGCACGATGGTGGCTGTGAACTTGGGGGCCTCGGCGAGCTTGATGTCGCCGAGCGCGCCGAGATCCTTCACGACCTCACGGCCGTCGATCGTCGCCACCGCCCGCACCTTCACCCCCTTCACGGCCGCCTCGTCGGGCGCCACCGCGTCCGTCGCCGCCGAGACGACACCGCGGGCCCGGAACTGCCCCGCCTCGATCTCGATCGGGCCGTGGAACGTGAACCCGGCCGGCAGGCCCTCGATCTCGAAGCGGATCGGGCCGCCGTAGCCGTCGACTCGATCGGCCCGGAACTCGACCTCGCGGCAGCCGCCCGGACCGATGCTCAGGTTCTTGGTCACGACCTTCGGCTCGAACCCGGGGGCGGCCCGCCGCACGGCCAGCGAGTAGGGGTAATCCTTCTGCATCGCCGTGCCGCCGAACCCGCGGACGTCGGTGACCCGGGCGACGTACTCGCCGTCGGCCGGCGCGGTGAAGAGCACACAGGAGTCGGTGCCGAAGCGGCGCTGCGGGTCGTCGTCGTTCTCGCACGGGATGCGAAACACGGGCAGGCCGTTGGGCGCGGGCCGGCTGCCGGGAGGCAGCGGCTCCACGATCCAGGCCGGCTCGCCGAGGGCGTGCGTGATCGCCGAGGTGCCGAAAAAGGTGTGCCGCTGCCCGTCGCCGGGATAGACGTTGAAGCCCGAGTCCGGCCCCCGTGGGTAGAGCCACAGCCGCACGACCTCGCCGTTGGCG
>JBIJCD010000228.1:0-6166 GCA_044344895.1 Pirellulales bacterium
CTTGCGCATCAGTTCCGCGACCGTCTCGCCGCTGAACGGCGGGCGGCCCGTCAGCATGGCGAACATCACCATGCCGAGCGCGTAGATGTCGGCGCGGTGGTCGACGGGCCGGCCGGCCGCCTGCTCCGGCGCCATGTACTCGGCCGTGCCGACGACGTGCCCGAGCGCCGTGTGCGACGCGCCGCCGAACAGCTTGGCGATGCCGAAATCGGCCAGTTTCACGCTGATCGTCTCGCCGGCGACCGCCTGCGGACCGGCGGCCGCTGCGACGGGCAGGTCGAGCACCAGCAGGTTGGCCGGTTTGAGATCCCGGTGCACGATGCCGACGTCGTGGGCGGCCTTCAGCGCCCGCGCGATCTCCAGCGCCTTGCCGATCGTCTCCCGCCAGGAGAACCGCCGCCCGTCGCGGAGGATCTGCTCCAGGCTCCGGCCGCGGACGATCTCCATCGCGAAGTAGGGCTGGTCATCCTGCTCACCGAAGGCGAGCAGGCGGACGATCCCCGGATGCCGCAGGTTCTTCAGGGCTTCGATCTCCGCGGCGAACCGGCCCCGCACCCCCGCATCGTCGGCGAGGTGAGACGCGAGTACCTTGACCGCCACCGCCTTGCCGGTGGTCGAGTCGACCGCCTCGTAGACGGCCCCCATGCCGCCGCGGCCCAGCCGCTGACCGATGCTGTAGGGGCCCAACTGCGTCGGGTTCATGATTTCAGTGTAGCGGTGGCGGCAGCCTCCAGGCACAGGCGACCCCGATTTTCGATTCCGCGGACTCGTGTACAACAGCCCCCGACACCACGAGGCGATCCCCCATGCCGAACAACCCGCAGACTCGCGGCCCGGCCGGTGAGCCGGGAGCGGGCGCGACGCTGGTCCTTTCCAGAACCGAGAACCAGGCCCGCGGACTGGCCCGCTACTGCATCGATTTTTTGCGGTCCCCGCGGCCGATCGGCGGGGCCACGCTTGCGCGGCTGGAGCAGTTCCACCTCGACAGCGTCGGGTGCGGCGTGTCGGCGCTGGCACACCGGGCCAACGCTCCCACGATCCTCCGCCGCGAGGCGCTGGCGGTCGCGCCGGCCGCGGGTAGCCGCGGGGCCGTCTGCTTTGGCTCAGACCAGCCCTGCTTGGTCGAGAAGGCGGTCGCTGCCAATGCCTCGGCGGTCCGTGAGTGGGACTCCAACGGCACGAACTTCGGCTACGACGCCGCAAAGGGGCGGACCGCCGGTGAGTTCGGCCACAACGACTTTTATCCCGTGGCCCTGGCCGCGGCCCGGGAGGCGGGCCTCGACGGCGACGCCGCGCTCCGCGGGATGCTCCTCATCGACGAGATTCGTGGCCGGCTGGCGGAGGTCTTTGCACTACGGAAATACTCAATCGACCACGTCCATCACGGGGCAGTGGCGTCGGCCGCGGCCTACGCCGCCGCCCTCGGCGGCACGGAGGACCAGATCGAGGCGGCGATCGGCATGGTGGTGGCCCACTACGTGCCCTTCCGCGCGATCCGCGCCGGCCACCAGCTCTCCGACAGCAAGGGCGCGTCGGCGGCGCTGGCCGCAGAGACCGCCGTGATGAGCGCCAGGCGTGCGCTAGCCGGTTTCCAGGGTCCGCGGGATGTCTTCCGCAACCCGCTGGCGATCTACCGTCTCAACGAGCCCTGCCCCGCCGGCGAGAGCCCGTTCGACCTCGAACTCGGCGTGGACGGCGATGCCTTCGCCATCCATGCCATGCACTTCAAGCTCGGCCTTTACGAGCACCAGTCGGCCGGCGCGTTGCAGGCGATCATCGACATGCTCGCCGAGCATCCGGCGCTCGCCGGAGACCTCGACCGGGTGCGTGCCATCCGCGTGAAAATCTACGAGCCCGCCTATTCGATCATCGCCGACCCGGCAAAGCGGACGCCTACGACGCGGCAGTCGGCCGACCACTCGCTCCCTTTCATTCTGGCGAAGACGCTGCTCAAGGCCCGGGCCGCGGCGGCCGCCGGCGGCGGGGGCGGCTGGGAGGAGCTGATGCTGCTGCCCGACGACTACTCCGACGCCGCGATCGCCGACCCCGAGGTCCGGAGCCTCATCGACCGGATCCTGATCGAGCATGGGGGCCCTGACTACGACCGCCGCTATCCCGACGGCATCCCCACGAGCGTCTCGATCGAGCACGGTGTGCTGGGGTCGCTTGGCGGTGAAATCGTGCGGCATCCGCTGGGGCACGCCCGGTCCGACGCTGACCGCACGGCGGCCGTGGTGGCGCTCAAGTTCGACCGGCTCGTCGCGGGGGCGGTCGCCGACCCGCGGCGGCTCCGCGAGCGAATCCGGGTGGCCGGCCGCACCGCGGCGGAGATCGCGGAACTCTACGCCTTTCCGATCCACGGTCTGGACCAGCGATGAGGTTTCCCGAGAGCGGCCTGAACCCGGTCGACAAGCCGGCCGGCGTCTCATCGAGGGGCGTGGTGGACGTGGTGGCCCGGGCCCTCGGCACGAAGGCGGTCGGCCACGCGGGCACGCTCGACCCGCTCGCCCGCGGCGTGATGCTCGCCTGCGTGGGCCATGCGACGAAGCTCGTCGATCATCTGCACGATCTGCCGAAGCACTATGCGGCCACGTTTCTGCTGGGGCGATCGAGTCCGTCGGACGACTTCGAGACGCCGATCGAGGAGGAGCCTGCCCCATCCAAGCCCGCGCTCGCGGCGGTGGAGGTGGCGGCCGCCGCATTTCGGGGCGACATCCTCCAGCGGCCCTGCGACTACTCGGCCGTGCACGTCGACGGCAAGCGCGCGTATCGGCTGGCGCGGAAGGGCCGGCCGATCGCGCTCGAGGCCAAACCGGTGCGGATCGACCGGCTGGAGATCACGGCGTACGAGTGGCCACGGCTGGCCGTCGAGATCGAGTGCTCGTCGGGCACGTTCGTGCGGGCGATCGGACGTGACCTGGCCGAGAGCCTCGGCACGCGGGCGGTGATGGAATCGCTGGTGCGGACGGCGGTCGGGCCGTTCACGCTCGCCTCCTGCACGCCGCTCGCCGCGATCGATCCGCAGAGCGTCCGCGGCCTGCTCGTGCCGCCGGCCCACGCGGTCGCCCACCTGCCGCGGTTCGTGCTCGCTGACGAGGTGCTGCCGCGGGCCGTCCGCGGCTTCCTCCTGCCGTTGCCCGACCAGCGGGAACCACTGCCCCACGCGCCGGCGATTGCCGCCCTCGACCCGTCTGGTCAGCTCGTCGGCATCCTCAAGCGGCTCGACACGGGCCGCTACCGGCTGCGTCCCAACTTCCTGGGCGAGGGCTGAGCGTGCAGCGGGCGGCGGGCATCGCTGAGAACGGCTGGCCAGACGAACGCCCCCCTCCTCGACGCGGAGAAGGTTCTCATGCGATGTGTGCTGCTTGTCACGCTGTGGACGGTTGTCCTCCTCCTCGCTCCGTGCCAGGCTGCGTTGGCCACGGACCGGCCCAACGTCGTCGTGATCTTGGCCGACGATCTGGGCTGGGGGAGCGTCGGCTGCTACGGCGCGAATCCGTCGGTCGTGCAGACTCCGCACATCGACCGGCTGGCCCGCGAGGGCCGGCGATTCACCGACGCCAACACCACGTCGTCGGTCTGCTCGCCGACCCGCTACGCCCTGCTCACCGGCCGCTACTGCTGGCGGACCTCGCTCCAGAGCGAGGTGCTCGGCACGACGGCGCCCCTGCACATCGAGACGACGCGGCTCACGATCGCGTCGATGCTCAAGGATCAGGGCTACCGGTCGGCCGCAATCGGCAAGTGGCACCTCGGCTACGGCACCGCTGATCGCTGCGACTTCACCACGGAGCTCCGGCCCGGACCCCTCGAGATCGGGTTCGATCACCACTTCGGCGTGCCGGCCAACCACGGCGACATCAGCGGAGTCTACGTGGAGGACCGCTGGGTGCGGGGGCTCGATCGGTCGAGTCCGTCATCGCCGAGCCCGCCCTACGTCACCCAGGGGCAGCAGAAGGGAAAGCCCGCGAAGGCGATCGAGCTCAACGCGCCCAAGCGGATCGACGACGAGGTGATGCAGACGCTCACCGACCGGGCCGTCGACTGGATTGGCAGACAGACAAAGGACAGCCCCTTCTTTCTCTATTTCACGCCGGTCGCGGTGCACAATCCGATCACGCCGTCCAGCCAGACCGTGGGCCGCAGCAAAGGGGGGCCGTGGTGCGACTTCCTGCACGACCTGGACCTCAGCGTGGGACGGGTGCTCGAGGCCCTCGACCGCCACGGCTTCGCACGGGACACGATCGTGATCTTCACGAGTGACAACGGCGGCGTGAACAAGGCCACCGGCGACACGCCGCAGAACCAGGCCCGCGATGCCGGCCTGCAGCCGGTGGGGCCGTTCCGTGGCGGCAAGCACGACGTGTGGGAAGGCGGCTTCCGCGTGCCGTATCTCGTTCGCTGGCCCGGCCGCGTGCCCGCGGGCACCGTCTGCGACGAGACCGTGAGCATCGTCGACACGCTGGCGAGCCTCGCGGGGATCACCGGGCACGAGCTGCCGGCAGCGGCCATGGCCGCGGAGGACAGCCACGACGTCTCCGCTGCCTGGCTGGGCCGCAGCCACGCCTCGCCCCTGCGGCCCGATCTCATCGTGCACAGTGCCGACGGCGTCTTCGCGATTCGCCGCAGAGGGTGGAAGTGGATCGAGGGCGTGCCTGCCGATGACGTGAAGCCCGCGTCACTGAAGGCGCGGGCCGACCAGATGAAGCCGATGCTCTACGACGTCGCTAGCGACGTCGGCGAATTGCGGGAACGGACCGCCGAGCAGGCCGGCCTGGCGGCGGAATTGTCGGCGCTGCTGTCGCGATACCGCGACGGCGGCTACAGCCGCGAGCTGCCGCCGGTCGCCGCGGCCCGCACGCAGCCGGTCGCGGAGCTGCCGCCGCTGACGGGCCGCCGGGTCGTGGATCTGCCGCTCGACGTCGTGCCGGCGGCTCCGTGGGTGGCGGCGGGGCCCTGGACCGCCCGCGATGCCGCCGTCTGGGGGCGGGCCGGCGATGCGGGTGCCAGCCTCTGCGGCCCACTCGGTATGCGGGAAGGCACGCTGGAATTTCAGGTGCGGCTCGGGAATGCCGATCGCATGTCGCTCCGCATCCACGGGGCCGGTCAGGCCGCGACATACCGGATCGTGCTGCGGCGCGGCAGCCTGGAGATCGCCCGCAACCCCGCGGCCGGCCAAGCGGCCGTCCGGGCGGTCACGTTGGCGAGGCAGCGGGTGAAGTTCGATGCCGGACAGTGGCAGGCGATGCGGGTGGCGTTCGCCGGGCAGGAGGTCACCGTGCAGGTCGCCGGTGTCACGGTGAAGGCGAGCGATCCGGTGATCGCCGCGGCCAAGGAACGGGCCTGCTTCATCGCGTTCGACGGCGAGGTCGGCCTGCGGCGGCTGGTCGCGGTGGAGTGAGCGAAGTGCGCGTGGCGACGGTCACTTCGTTCGCGGCACGGGCTTCGCAATCGGCTTCCCTGTCAGCTCACCCGCGATCCAGTCGAGCCCCTCGAGGTTGTCGAGTAGGCGGGCCTCCGCGTCGTCCTGCGTGTGGCCGAGGATGCCGATGGGGCCTGAGTAGCCGCTCTCGCAGATCGTGCGGGCCAGCTCCAGGTCAAGATCCCCCTGCCCCAGCACCAGGATTTTCCTCCCCTTCTTGTCCCCCTCGGCCGTCATGCCGTTGAGGTTCAGAAACCGCAGGTGCGGCAACATCTTCGCCAGCATTTCCTTGAATCGCGGCAGGTGGTCGTGGCCGTGGTGCTGGTTGTAGACGATCCCGACATTGGGGAGCTTCAGTTCCTCGATCACGGCAATCTGGTTCTCCGGCTCGCCGCCCCAGCCGCCGTGGTTGTAGATGTCGACCCGACAGCCGGCCTTCGCGGCCGCCTCGGCCTGAGGCCGCAGCGCCGCCGCGGCGTGCTTGACCTTCGCCGCCTGGTCGAGGCCGTCGGGGGCGGCGATCATCACCCAGAACGAGGGCTTCAGCCCGCGGTTCTCGAAACTGGCCAGGAGCGGCGCGGCGTGCGGACCGGGCGCCCAGAAGGCGTCGAGTGCGATGCCATGGGCCTTCAGGCAGTCGAACTCCTGCTCGAACGTCGGCACGTGCTCCGGCCGCCAGTCGTAGGCGAAGTGCTTGAAGCCCGCCTTTTCCAGCATGGCGGCGCGTTCCTCGGGGCCACGCTT
>JBIJCD010000013.1:0-19999 GCA_044344895.1 Pirellulales bacterium
GCATCCGACAGCCCGTTGTTCGTCACCGTGATCGTGTACGTCCGCACCGTCGGATCGCCAGCCACCACCGTCACAAGACCGTCGTCCTTCACCACCTTCAGGCTCGCGCTCGTCACCACCGTCGTCTCTGCGATATCTGAGTGAGGGCTCTCCGTGTCTGACGGGCTCGTCACCGTCGCCTTGTTGATGTACTGCTGCGTTGGACTCGACGGCAGCGCGCTCGATGGCACCGTGTACGCCACCGTCAGCGTGGCGATTCCACCCGCGGCGATCGAACCGACGTTCCAGCTGAAATCGCCCCCGGACGACGAGTACGTTCCCTGACTCGGCGTGATCATCCCCTGCGTTAGGCCGCCCGGCCACGCATCGGTCACGAGCACTTCATCGGCACCGTAACGTGTGCTGTTGTTCTTGACCGTGATTGTGTACGTATAAGACAGCGGATCGCCGGCGATCACCGTCTCCTGGTCAGGTGTCTTCTGGATCGTGAGCTTCGACGTCACCTGCGGCACGTCGAGCACGCCCCCTTCCGGCCCGTGATGCTTCCAGTTCTGATCCTGCAGCGTGAACTGCGTCGGAGACGGATAGATCGGACCGTTGGTGGAGCCCGTGATCCGGAACGTGTAGGCGGCCTTGAACACCTGCCCTGACGTGCTCCCCTTGCCGTCCAGTCCGGTGAAATAGAGCTGATTCGTGGCGTTCACGACCGACGACGGCGGATCGATGTCGATCCTGACCTCGGTCTTGTAGAGCTCGAACGTGTTCGCAAGCCAGCCGAGCCGCGTCGCAGGCGAGAACGACGCCAGCTCTGCGTTGTTTCCGAGCTCACCATCGACGTACATTGTGATGTCGTCGCCCACGACGGGGCTCGTGTTGTCGTACGTGACCGCCGAGATCTTGTTGGTGTTCGTCTGCGCGGTCTCGTACACGTTTGCGAACGTGAACATCTGCCGCGCGATCGGCGCGAGCAGGGAGTTGAGCGTCGGATTTGCGTCGTACACCTCGATGTCATAGTTCTGATCGAGCCCGATCACCTCGCCGGCCGTCGACTGGAGGTAGAAGAATGCGGCGCCGGTGGCGCCCTCATCGATCATTCCGACGTGCATTAGACCATCGTCAGCCAGGGCGATCTTGTTGGGGCTCCCGAAATTCGTGGCCTTCACCCAGACGTCGATCGCGCCTGTGAGGGGATCGGCATCGACGGCGTTCGTGATCTGGAACGATACGTAATTGCACAGCATCTGCTCCGTTTGCGGCCGGCTCGTATCGATGAAGAAATCGGGCGCGGACGTCCGCACGATGTCCGTGTCGGTAATCGCGAGCATCTCCCGACCCTCGAGCGTCTCGCTGCCGAGCGTCCACCGCCTGAGAGGCTGCCCGCCGCGTGCCCGCGTGTGGCGGCTCTCTCCCGCACCCTTTCGGGGCTGTGTACGGGCACGTGCCGGAAACAGCGTGTCGAACACGTTCATGGCTGGCTCCTCGCGGTGGCTATGCGGCGAAACGCCGCCCATCGACAAAAAAAGCCGGCGCGAACGACCGCCTGAAGGCGTCACTCGCGCCGGCTCTCGCGCTGCAGAGCCCCCCAGCCCACGAAACGTGGCGCCGGGATGCTCCCTCAGCTCGTTTTCCGACACATCGGTTGTCTTGTCCGACCCGGAAACCGACCGCGGCACCTGCGTGCCCGCCTCCGGCTCCCGCGTCAGTGGATTCCTACGCTCGGGGTGCCGCCGCGGGCAATCGGCCGGCGGTTTTTTTCCGACCAGCCACCGCCGCGCGTTGCTGGCAAACGACTTGCGTCACCAATCGAGTCGCTGAAGAACACGGCCCAAGCGTGCCGTCGAGCGTGACACCCGCGGCTTTTCAAGCCGCTGCGCGGAGCGGCGCCGCCCGTGGCGGTGCGAGCTTGAAGAGGGCGAAGAGGTCTTCCTGCGTGAGGCCGCTCGCCGCCGGAGCCTCCGCCTGCGAGAGGATCGTGTCGGAGAGGTCCCGCTTCCGCCGGAGCACCTCGTCGATCCGCTCCTCGATCGTGTTGGCCGCGAGAAACCGGGTGACCGTCACGGCGCCCGCCGCCCCGATCCGGTGGGCCCGGTTGATCGCCTGGTCCTCGACCGCCGGATTCCACCAGCGGTCGTAGAGGAAGACGTACTGCGAGAACTGCAGGTTGAGCCCGACCGCGCCGGCCCCGTAGGAGAGCAGGAGCACCGAGTGCCGCCGCTCGTGCTTGAACCGCTTGATGCAATCGTCGCGGGCCGCCGTCGACATGCCGCCGTGGTATTCGATCGCCCCGAACCGGCCCAGCCGGTCGCGCAGCCGGCCGAGCGTCTCCACCCACTGGCTGAAGATGAGCGCCTTCTTGCCGCTGGCGTGGATCTCCTCGAGGTCGGCCTCGAGGCAGTCGAGCTTCGCGCTCTCTCCGGTGAAGGTGTCGAAGTTGCAGATCTGCTTGAGCCGCAGCACCAGTTCGAAGACGTTCTGGATCGTCGCCTCCTGCCCGAGCGCGGAGAGCCGCAGCACCCCCTCCTCCTCCGCCCGTCGATACGTTTCGCGCTGCTCAGGCGTGAGCTCGATCCGCTCGTCACGGTTAAGCCGTGGCGGCATGTCCTTGAGCACCTTGTCCTTCGTGCGTCGCAGCACGTGGTCGGCCGCAGCGGCCCCCATCGCCCGGGGCGACATGCGGTCGTTCAAGTGCCCCGGCGCCACGAACTCGAAGATCCCCACGAGATCGTCGGCGCTGTTTTCGACGGGCGTGCCCGTGAGGGCCCAGCTGCGGCGGCGGTTCACGGAGCGGACGGCCTCGCTCGTCTGGCTGGAGCGGTTCTTGATCCGCTGCGCCTCGTCGAGCACTACCAGATCGAACGACAGCCCCAGTTCCGCCACGAGTTCCCGGTCACGGACGAGCGCCTCGTAGTTGGCAACCTTCACCGGCACGTCGGGGAGCGACCACTGCCACCGCCGCCGCTGCGGATCCCCCTCGATCACCGCCACGAGAATCTCCGGCGCCCAGTCGGCGAGCTCCCGGGTCCAGTTGGACACGAGACCCTTCGGGCAGACGACGAGCACCTTCCGCGCCTCGCCCGACCGCACGAGCAGCCGGATCGACGAGATCGCCTGCATCGACTTGCCAAGCCCCATCTCGTCGGCGAGCACGGCGCCGTGCCGGGGCACGAGAAAAGCCATGCCGTCGAGCTGAAAGGGGAATGGCTGACGCGGAAAATCGAGGCTGCTCGTCTGCAGGATCGTCTCGAGATCGGGCTGCAATAGGTAGAAGAACCGCTCCGAGAGCTTGACGACGTCGGCCGGCGGGGCAATCCGGGTGCGCTTCGCCGGCGGCGAAGACTGCTCCGCAACCGCCTCAGCGGCCGCCGCCTCCGGAGCCTGCGCGATCGCGAGTGTGACCGGCTGCTCGGCGGCGACCGGTCGCACGGGTCGCGCTGGCGGCGTGGCGGCCTGCTGGAACCGGAAACTCCGTACGACGGGCCGCTCGTCACCCGGCCCGATCCGCATCACCGCTGGCCGCGGCACGTCGATCGGCAGCCGCAGCGCCGCCGGCCGGTCAATCGTCGCCCCCACGCGCGGCAGCACCTGCACGAGAGGAACGGCCAGTTCCGCCACCCTCCATGACCGCAGAGGCCGACCGTGCTGCACGTCTGGCGTCATGAATGCTCCCGCCACCCGATCCCGAGTCGCCGCCACGTGGCCGACACTTCCCGGTGTCGGCCGCTGCCTCACCAAACCCTGCGCCATCCGGCAGCTAGTGCCGCTGCGCCTCCTCGATCGCCGCGCGAATCCGCTCGAACGGCTCGCGGAGATCGACGGCGGTGGCCAGCTCCGCGAGCTGTTCCTGGAGGTCGAGAGCCCGGGCGGAATCGCTCGCATGCGGGCTTACGATCGCCCCGCCGGCTGCGAAGCCACCGGCGTCTCCCGGGGCCGGCTGGCCGGTGCCGGATCCGTCCTTCACCAGCGCCACCGGCAGGCTCGTGTGGCTGCGGACGTGCAGCATCGACTGGCAGTCGGTGAGCACGACGGCCGGCGGGATGCTCCCCTCGGCCAGCAGCGTTGCGCCGATCTGCTGGCCGTGCAGGTGGCTCTGCAGCGTCGCGCCGAACAGAATCTGCTGGGCCCGCGACACCTTCACCGGCGCGGTGCAATGGAATTCCAGCGGCCGTCCGAGCGGGTCCACCAGGAGATACCCGCCAAAGACGCCGTGCGTGCCCGATTCGACCGCCGTGAGAAACCCGTAGGCCCTCGGGCCCGCGGCCGTTCCCTCGGCCGGAGCGGCTATTTTCTGCTCCATGCTGCGTCGGCACCCTGCACCTTCGGTGGCCGCGTCCCTGCGACCTCCGTCCGTTCCTTGCATCGGGCATCCCTGCGGGCCACTTGAGCGGCCCGGCCCCGGCCGCCCCGCCCGCCCCGACAGGCGCGCACCGCATGGAAGCTGGGAAAACCCTGACGGCGGCCCCGGAAACGCCGACGCGTGGAAAAGAAGTGACGTCGAGCCTACGATGGAAAGGCAGAAAACGCCCCGCTGCCCACGAGCGACACGAGCGAGAGCACGCATGAAAGACGTCCCGCAGGTCTGCACGCAGGTCGATATTTCCGCCACGACGATCGCCCCGACGGTTCCCGCCCAGATGCCGGCGGCCGATGCCTCGGAGACCAACCGGCTGCTCCGCGACATGGTCGCCATGCAGCAGCGGTCGTGTGAGCTGCTCGCGGAGTTGGTCAATCAGGTCTCGCTCCAGCAGCGGCAGCGGACCGCCGAACTGAAGGCGTGGAAGGAGGCCAACCCGAAACTGGCCGTCGCCTGCCGTCAGGCCGCCGAATCGCTCTCGAAGGTGCACGTGGAATTCCTCTCCTCGATCGCCAACGAGGCCTGCGACAACGCCGAGAGCTTTGGCGAGAGTGACTACGCCCTCGGCGACTTCCTCGACCGCTTCGGCCCGCGGCTGGCCCACTTCAACGGCGTGCTGCAAATGCTGTCGCAGCTCGGAGCCGCGCCCCCGCAGCCGCAGCCGGACAAGCCCGCCGAGGGCTGAGCCCCGGCCTTCTTTCCTCCCCCGTCCATGCCGGGCGGCCAGTAGCGCCCGGGTCGAGCCCCGCCTCCCTCAACGGAACCGCACCATGGCCAGCCCTTCCGCCGCAGCGTCCGCCTCCTCTGCCGAAAAGCCGCCGGTGTTCGCGGTGGCCGACGCCGCCGCGATCAAGAAGGCCCGCGAACAGCTCGACGCCCAGTGCGTGGAGATGATGGCTTGGCACTTCCATCCTTCCACCGGCTGCCCGTTCTGGCTGGACTACGCGAAGTCGCTGAAATTCGACCCGCTCAAGGACGTGAGGTGTTTCGACGATCTGAAGAAGTTCCCGCCCTTCGAGGATGAGTGGCTCCGCGGCGGCCCCGTCCGCCGCTGGGTGCCCAAGGGCATGGCCGACAAGCCGATGTTCGTGTTCGAGACCGGCGGCACGACCGGCGTGCCGAAGTCGCGGGTGAATCACCGCGACTTCCGCACCGACTACGAAATGTTCAGCGACACGCTGCCCGAGGAATACTTCCCGCGGGGCGCCAACTGGCTGATGCTGGGGCCCAGTGGCCCGCGCCGGCTGCGGCTCTCCATCGAGCACCTCGCCCAGCATCGCGGTGGCATCTGCTTCTGCGTCGACCTCGATCCGCGCTGGGTGATCAAGCTGATCCAGAAGGGCTGGATGGAGCACCTCGAGGCCTACAAGCAGCACTGCATCGACCAGGCGATCACGATCCTCGAGGCGGGTCACGATATCCGCTGCATGTTCACCACGCCGAAGCTGCTCGAATCGCTGGCGCTGGCGCTGGAAAAGAAGGGCACGACGATCCGCAAGGCGGGCATCACCGGCATCTTCTCGGGCGGCACCGAGTTCACGCCGCAGTGGACTCGCTTCGCCGTCGAGGAGCTGCTCGACGGCGCCTACATGACGCCCACCTACGGCAACACGCTCATGGGCCTCGCCGCCTCCCGGCCGGTCGTGCCGGCCGATGGCTACACCATCGCCTACTACGCGCCGCAGCCCCGGGCCGTGATCGAGGTCGTCGACTTCGACGACAACGACGCGATCGTCCCCTACGGCGGCACCGGTCGCGTCCGGCTCACCACGCTCACCCACGAGACCTTCATCCCGGGCTTCCTCGAGCGGGACGAGGGGGAGCGGGAGCGGCCCTACGTCAAGTATCCGTGGGACGGCATCAGCGGTGTGCGGCCGTTCCGGGCCCTCGCCGCCTCCACGACCGTCGGCGTCTACTGACCGCACGGCTGCTCTCACGGCCCGGTATGGCTTTCGGCGGGGCTGTCGGCGGCCGCGGTGAGGAATAGACTTTCCCTGCCCGGCAACGACCTGCAGTTCCGCCCTCCGAGAGGATTCCTCCATGCATCTTCCCGCCTACCGCTTCGGCAAGCCCTACGAATCGCTCGAGCGCGAGACGCTCGTCCACTTCCTCACCGGCGAGAAGGTGGCCGAGGTGAGCCAGGTGGGCGGCGCCATCATCGGCCGCGACATGCAGCAGAAGGCCCCGCAGGCTCGGGCCGCGCTCCTGGCGATCGACCCCGAGGAGATCGTCGAACGGCTGCAGACGGCGGGCAACCTCTACGCCCACGGCACGCTGACGGTCGGCGACGGCAAGCAGACGCCCGAAGACTTCGTGCGGCAGCAATCGGCCACGACAGGCCTGCCGGAATCGCTCTGCCGGGCCAACATGCAGAAGAATTTTTTCGTCCTCTCGAACATGGACCGCATGCTCGACGCGCTCTCCCGCGGCCTGCCGCCGGAGATCTTCTGGCGCGGCTACGGCCGCGAGCATCGCGGCGTCGTCGTCAGCTACCAGGCGCAGTCGCCGGTGCTGGGGCTGGTGCTGCCGAGCAATTCGCCGGGCGTGCACACGCTCTGGCTGCCGGTGATCGCCCTGGGCGTGGGACTCGTCATGAAGCCCGGCAGCCAGGAGCCGTGGACCCCCTACCGGATGGCCGCCGCGATGATCGAGGCAGGCATTCCAGCCGAGGCCATCGGCCTCTATCCCGGACCGACCGACGTGGGCGCGGGCATCCTCGCCGCCTGCCGGCGGAGCATGATCTTCGGCAGTGCCAAGACGGTCGAGCAGTACCGGGCCAATCCCGGCGTGCAGGTGCACGGCCCGGGCTTCTCGAAGATCATCTTCGGCGACGACTGCGTCGACGACTGGGAGCGGCACCTCGACCTGCTCGCCGAAAGCGTGGCGATCAACAGCGGCCGCGGCTGCATCAACGCCTCCGCGATCTACGCCAGCCGGCACACGAAGGAGATCGCCGCGGCGCTGGCCGACAAACTCGGCCCGATCGACGTCAAGCCGCCGCAGGACCCCGAGGCGAAACTCGCCGCCTTCACCATCCCCGGCGCCGCGAAGGCGATCTGGGGGCAGATCGAGGCGGGCCTCGCGGCCCCCGGCGTGACGCACATGACGGCAGGACACGGGCCGCGATTCGTGGAGGGGGAGCGGTGCGGCTGGCTGCGGCCGGTCGTGGCCCACTGCTCCTCGCCCGAGCCCGACATCGCCAAGGCCGAATACATGTTTCCGTTCGTGAGCGTGGTGGAGTGCCCGCAGTCGCAGATGCTCGCCAAGATCGGCCCCACGCTCGTTTGTACGGCGCTCACCGAGGATCCCGCCCTCCAGGCCGCACTCATCGACTGCACGGCGATCGACCGGCTCAACCTCGGACCGATCCCCACTACGAAGCTCGACTGGCTGCAGCCCCACGAGGGCAACATCATCGACTTCCTCTATCGGTCGCGGGCCCTCCAGGTGCCGGCAGAGACGGCGGCCGCCGTCTCCTGAAAGGGCGAGCCCGCACCGTGACGCTCCCGGACGCATCCGCCGCCTTCGAGTTCCGCTCGCCGACCCGGGTGGTGGTGGGGGCGGGCACGGTGGAAACCCTCGGTGCCGTCGCCCGCGAACTCCGTGGCACACGGGTGCTCATCACGAGCGACCCGGGCGTCGTCCGGGCCGGCCACACGGCGACGGCGGTCCACGCCCTCGAGTCGGCAGGCCTGGCCACGGCGGTGTTCTCCGGGTTCGGCGAAAACCCCACCACGAGGCAGATCGAGGCCGGCACCGCCGCGGCGCGGGACTTCGGTCCCGACCTGATCGTCGGCCTCGGCGGTGGCAGCTCGATGGACTGCGCCAAGGGGATCAACTTTCTTCTCTCCTGCGGCGGCCGGATGCACGACTACCACGGCCGCGGTAAGGCGACAGGGCCGATGTTGCCATCGATCGCCGTGCCCACGACCGCCGGCACCGGCAGCGAGACGCAGTCATTCGCGCTCATCACCGACGCTGACACCGGCATGAAGATGGCCTGCGGCGATCCACGGGCCGCGTTTCGCGTAGCGATCCTCGACGTCGCGCTCACGCTCACACAGCCGCCGCGCGTGGCGGCGCTCACCGGCATCGACGCCGTCTCGCATGCGCTGGAGAGCCACGTGAGCCGGGCGGCGACTCCCGCGTCGCGGCTTTTCTCGCGCGAGGCCTGGCGGCTGCTCGCCCGGAACCTGCCCCGGGTCTTCGCCGCCGGCGACGACGTGGTCGCCCGGCAGGCCGTGCAGCTGGGCGCCGCCTGGGCGGGCCTGGCGATCGAGAACGCGATGCTCGGCGCCGCCCACGCGCTGGCCAACCCGCTGACCGCGGCACACGGGGTGGTCCACGGCCAGGCGGTCGGTCTCATGCTGCCGCACGTCGTCCGCTTCAACGCCTCCACCTGCCCCGACCGCTACGCGGAGCTGGCCGATGATCTGGCAGACGGCCGCGCCGGCGCGGCCGGCGACCGGATCGCGGCCTGGCTCGAGGACATCGTCGCGCGGGCCGGCCTGGCGACGTCGCTCGCCGGCCTGGGCATCGACCGGCCCGACATCCCGGCGCTGGCCGCGGCGGCCGCCCCGCAGTGGACCGGCGGCTTCAACCCGCGGCAGGTCGGCCGCGACGACCTCGCCCGCCTCTACGAGGCCGCCCGATGAGTGCCGTCCGCGTCGCACTGCCGCAGCTGATGACGATGGCGTCGGTCGCCGCCCTGGTCCTGACGGCCATGATCCACGTCGCCGTGGCACTCCCGTTGGCCTCGCTCACTGGCACGTGCCGCGCCGCCGAGCCCGACGCGGCCCCGGCCGAAGCCTGGCCGCTGGCCCGCGGCTGCGCCGCCGGCACCGGCGTCTCCGCCGCCACGCTGCGGCTGCCGCTGGAGGAGCGGTGGCGGCGATCGTTCGACAAAACCGCCTTCGGCGCCGTGCCGGTGATCGCCGGCGGGGTCGTCTACGTCGGCGATCTCGACGGCACCTTCCATGCCTTGGCCCTGGCCGACGGGGCGACGAAGTGGTCGTTCAAGGTCAAGGACGCCGGCTTCGCTTCGGCCGCAGCGGCGTCGACCGATCCCGCCCTACCGCTGGTCGTGGTCGGCGACGACACGGGCATCGTGAGGGCGTTCGACCTGACGAAGGGCACGGTCGCCTGGGAGTACGCGACGGATGCAGAAATCTCCGGTGGCCCGACGCTCCTGCCCGGAGCCGCGGGCGGCCGGGTGCTCGTCGGCTCGCAGGATGCCTCGCTCTCCTGCCTGAACCTCGCCGACGGCGCGGTCGTCTGGAAGCACTCGATCGCCGATCAGATCCGCTGCTCGCCCACGGTGGCTCGGACCGCCGCGGGAGAGTGGATCTTCCTGGCCGGCTGCGATGGCAAGCTGCACGTGATCGATGCGGCCACCGGGGCCGAGCGATCGGCCGTGGCGATCGAAGGGCCGACCGGCACCACGCCGGCCGCGAGCGGTGACCGCGTCTTCTTCGGCACGGAGGGGGGCGGCTTCTTCGCCATCGATTTCGTGAAGGCGGAGGTGGCCTGGCGAACGCAGCCCGCGGCCAACGGCCAGGCCTACCGCTCCAGCGCCGCCGTGTCCGGCGGCCTGGCGATCGTGGGCTCGCGGTCCAAGGCCGTCGAGGCGTTCGCGTTGGCCGACGGCGCGCGGGCGTGGCGGTGGCCCTGCCGCGGCAAGGTCGACGGCTCGCCCGTAGTCGTGCAGGGCGACGGCGGCCGACAGCTGGCGATCGTGGCCGATGCGGCCGGGAAGCTGGCAGCCCTCGATGCAGCGACCGGCGAGCCGACCTGGGAGTTCGATGCCGGCGGCGGCTTTTCCGCTGGGCCGGCGGTGGCGACGGAGAGCGTTGTGATCGCCTCGGACGACGGGACGGTGTGGTGCTTTTCGTCGCGGCCGCGGTAGCCGTTTCTTCGGCGAGGGACGGTCCGCCATGGCATGGTTCCAGCAGGAAATCCGGCTCGCCCCCCGCCGCCGCGGCTTCCACCTGATCACGGCGGACATCGAGGCCGCGCTGCCCCAGCTGCGAAGCCTGCGGGTGGGCCTCCTGCACGTCTTCATCCAGCACACCTCGGCGAGCCTGTCGATCAACGAGAACGCCGACCCCGACGTGCCACGCGACCTGGAGATGGCCTTCAACGAGATCGCCCGCGATGACTTTCCCTACGTGCATACGATCGAGGGACCGGACGACATGCCGGCCCATGTGAAGGCCTCGATGCTCGGCAGTTCGGTGAGCGTGCCGATCCGGGACGGCGGGCTGCTCCTGGGCACCTGGCAGGGGATCTACCTCTGCGAGCATCGCGACCGCGGCAGCCCCCGCCGGCTGGTGCTCACGCTGCAGGGGGAATGACGGCATGCCCCACGACCGCGCCGCGTTCGACTCCGAGCGGTTTCGCCGCGAAGCCCGCGCGGCCGTCGACTGGATCGCCGACTACTGGGAGTCGGTCGCCTCCCGGCCGGTGCAGTCGCAGGTGGAACCAGGCTGGGTGCGGTCACAGCTTCCGGCCCACGCCCCGGAGCGGCCCGAACCGTTCGCCGCGGTGCTGGCCGACCTCGACAGGGTGATCCTTCCCGGGCTCACGCACTGGCAGCATCCCGGCTTCTTCGGCTACTTCCCCGCCAGCGCGAGCGGCCCGTCGATTCTGGGCGAGTTGCTCGCCGCGGGACTCGGCGTCCAGGGGATGCTCTGGGCCACCTCGCCGGCCTGCACGGAGTTGGAGACGCTTGTGCTCGACTGGCTCCGGGAGCTGCTCGGGCTCCCGAACCGCTTCGCCAGCAGCGGGGCCGGGGGCGGCGTGATCCAGGATTCAGCGTCGAGCGGCCTCCTCTGCGTTGCGGTCGCCGCCCGGGAACGGGCCACGGGGTTCGCGTGCATGGCGGGCGGAGCGCGGCAGGACACCCGGCCGCTGGTCGCCTACGCCGGTGCTGCCGCCCATGCCAGCGTCGAGAAGGGCCTGGGCATCGCCGGCATCGGCCGCGACTGGCTGCGGAAGATCCCCACCGACCGCGCGGGCGCGATGGATGCCGCTGCGCTCGCAGCCGCGGTCGACGCCGACGCGTCGGCCGGCCGCGTGCCCTTCTTTATCGCCGCCACCGTCGGCACCACCGCGGGCGGTGGCATCGATCCGGTGCCACACATCGCTGAGATCGCCCGGCGACACCGCGCCTGGCTCCACGTCGACGCCGCCTGGGCCGGGGCCGCCGCCCTCTGCCCCGAGCTGCGCGGCCCGATCGTGGACGGGGCCGACCGGGCCGACAGTTGGGGCTTCAATCCGCACAAATGGATGCTCGTCAACTTCGACTGCCACGCACTATGGGTCGCCGACCGCGAACCGCTCGTTCGGGCCCTCTCCACGCAGCCCGACTACCTGCGGAACGCCGCCAGCGACTCGGGAGGAGTCGTCGATTATCGCGACTGGCAGGTGCCGCTGGGCCGCAGGTTCCGAGCGCTGAAGCTATGGATGACGCTGCGGATGATCGGCGCGGAGGGGCTGCGGCAGCGAATCCGCGAGCACGTGGCCTGGGCGGCGGAGTTTTCCGGCTGGGTCGCAGCCGACGACCGCTTCGAGCTCCTCGTGCCGCCATCGCTGAGCCTGGTCTGCTTCGCCCTGCGGGCCGGCGACGCCGCCACGGCGGGGCTGCTCGAGCGGGTGAACCGCCGCGGCCGGGTGTTCCTCAGCCCCGCGCGGATCGCGGGCCGGCTGGTCCTGCGGCTGGCCGTCGGCGGCGCGGCGACGGGCCGGGACGACGTCGCGGCGGCCTGGCGCGATCTGGCGGATCTGGCCTGACGGCCGTGCGGCGGAACCGGCCCGACCGCCCCCCGGGTCCCTCCAACTGTCAGGGTCGAATTTGCCTCTATTTTAGCCGGCTTTCCAGCCGATCTGACGCTGACATGGGAAGGTGGGGAAGAGGGAACGAACCAACTCCGCAGGCGACCCGTAGTATTGGTTGCGACCCGGTCTTGGATGGCCTCAGTACGGCCGTGAACACCGGGCGAGGAGCAGTACCATGGCACGAAAAGACTCTCTGTTGAACCTTCGGGCGATCCTGGTCCGGCGGCGCGACGCGCTGCGCAGCGCGCTGGCGGGCGACCTGTCTCTGCTGCGCGAGCTCCGGAGCGAATCGCCCGGCGACGTGATCGACGCGGCGTACGACTCGACTCAGGACGAGATCAGCTCCCAACTGGCCGAGGTGGAGAGCCGCGAACTGGCGAACATCGAAAATGCCCTCGAGCGGATGCGGGCGGGAAAGTACGGCTCCTGCGAGGTGTGCGGCGGGAAGATCCCGATGGCGCGGCTCAACGCCCTTCCCTACGCCACGATGTGCATCGAATGCCAGCGGGAACTGGAGCGATCCGGGTCTGCCGGCATGTCGCGGCACGACGAGCGCGAGGAGCGGGCCGAGGAGCCCGTCGGGGGCGATCTCGACTTCTGACGGCGGGCGGCGATTGCGTTATGATGACGCGCGGTGACGGTCGATGATCGTCGTCGTCCTGGGAGCGAGCGTCGGATGATCGCAGTCGACCGCCGAACGTCGGGATTCCTCGTGGCAGCGACGGTGGCCGCGGTCCTCGCCACACCGTCCGGCCGCGTGGCGGCGGAGGAGCCGCCGGTGCGGCTGGCTCCGGTCGAGCGGTCGGCGGCCGGCAGCGGCGGGCGGGTCGACCCGATGCGGTCGGCGCGGCTCTCGGCCGAGGAGCGGGCCAAGCTCTACGAGCAGGTCTCTCGCGACGCCGAGGCACTCGAGCGGCAGGGCGCCCAACTCCGCCGCCTGACGAGGCTCCTGCGTCCCACCGTCGTCCACATCGACGCCAAGAAGCCCGCCTTGCGGCCCAAGAACGGCAAGGCCAGCGAGGAGGAGGCCGGCTCCGGCGTGATCGCCCAGGTGGCGGGCCGGACGGTGGTGATCACCAACCGGCACGTCGTCAACCGGGCCGAGCTCGATAACATCGCCATCCGGCTCGACGACGGCCGCGAAATCCGGCCGATCCGCCTCTGGTCCGACCCCGGCACCGACATCGCCGTGATGGAGATCGAGGAGCCCGACGTCGAGACGGCCCGCCTCGCCGACCGCGACGCGGTGCAGATCGGCGACACCGTGCTGGCGATCGGTAGCCCGTTCGGCCTGTCGCACTCGGTAACACTGGGAATCGTCTCCGCCAAGGGCCGCCGCGACCTCGAATTGGGCGAGGGCGGCGTGAAGTTCCAGGACTTCATCCAGACCGACGCCGCCATCAATCCGGGCAACAGCGGCGGCCCGCTGGTCAACCTGCGGGGCGAGGTGGTGGGACTCAACACGGCCATCGCCAGCAACTCCGGCGGCAGCGAGGGCATCGGCTTCGCCATCCCGATCTCGATGGTGATGTTCGTGACACGGCAGCTCGTCGAGAAGGGCTCCGTGTCGCGGGCCTACCTGGGCGTGTCGCTCGACAAATCGTTCACGCAGAAGACCGCGCACCGGCTCGGCATGGTGCGGCCGGTGGGCGCGCACGTCGCCGGCGTCACCAAGGGCTCGCCTGCCGACGTAGCCGGTATCCGCACCGACGACGTGATCTTGGAGGTCGACGGCGAGCCGATCGACGACGACGACCACCTCGTGAGCGTCGTGAGCGTGACGCCGACCGATCGCACGGTGACGCTCCTGGTGTTCCGCGGCGGCGAGCGGCTCACGCTCCGCATGCCGGTGGCCAGCCGCGAGCAGTTCGAATCGCAGTAGCCCAGGCAGGCCGGAACGACCGAAGCAAGGCCGGTGCGGCGTCAGGTCGCGTCGGCGGCGGTGGCCAGACCGCGGAGGATGCAATCCCGCACCCCCACCGTGTCGCAGGAGACCAGCAGGTCGGCGTTGGGCCGCTGCTGGCGGATCTGGCGCCGGTCGAGCACCAGCATCCCCGCTGTGAGATCACCAGCCGTCTCGACATCGGCCACGACCGCCGTCCGCTCGAAGAGCTCGGGGTTTGTCGCGGCGACGAGTGACACTACGTCGTGGAGGCAGATGCCCTCGCTGCCGAGCAGCTGCCGATGCGCCCGGAAGGCGTGTGGCAGCATGCGGCTGAGGAGCAGGCCGGCGCGTGAGCACTCGTCGGGCAGGTGCTCGAGAAACTCGAAGCCGAGCACCACCTGGCCCGTCGTCTCCAGCGGCACGAGCGTCTTGGTGAGCGGCTCGCGGACCACGTGCCGGGCCGCCTGCGGGTCGCAGTAGAAGTTGAGGTCGGCCACCGGCGTGACGTTGCCGCCGGCGTGTGCCGTTCCGCCCGAGATGATCACGCGGTCGATGATCTCCGCGATCGAGGGATCCCGGCGGAGCAGCCGCGACAGGTTGGTCAGCGGCCCCAGCGCGACGATCGTGACTTCCCGGGGATTGGCTCGCAGCGTCTCCCACATCACCTTTTCCGACACGTGCCCGCCGTGCAGTTGGATCGGCGGCAGGTCGGCGCCGCCGAGCCCGTCGGCGCCGTGCATATTGAACGGCTTCTCGGGAAGCGCGGTGTCGGTCGGCGCCACGCCCACCCGGGGGAGCCGTGGCGGGTCGAGGTATGCCACGATGGCCTGCAGGTTGGCGGACGCCTGCTCGGGCATGACGTTGCCGCCGGCGGCCGTGACGGCCAGCACCTCCAGCCGCGGATCGAACAGCGCCATGGCCAGCGCTACGGCGTCGTCGATCCCAGGATCGACGTCGAGGATCACCTTGCGGGGCACGGCGGCAGCCTCTCGGGGCGCGGGTGGGTCACTGACTTGCTCCGCGGATGACGAGCCACGCGGAGAGTGGATCAGCGGCGATCGAGCGGGCGTGGTGGGCGAGTGTCGTGGGCATGCGCCGTCCCGGCACGGTAGGCTCTGGCGAAGGCCCGGCGGTCGACGGCCGGCCGCCAAATCCTAGCCGAAAGCCGGCCGCCGTGCCGTCGGCCCACAGCCGCCCGCAGAAACCGGTGACCATGACCCCAGACACGCCCGACATCGACACCGCAATGGCCCGGCTGCGGCAGGGGCTGCACGTCGGCCAGGACGACACGCGGCGACTGGTCGACGGCGTCCTCGCGGGCACCGTCGATCTCGACGCCTTCGGCCGCTGGCTCCTGGCGCTGGCCGACCTCGGCGAATCGGCCGAGGAAATCGCCGGCGTCGCCGCGGCGCTGCGAGGCCGGATGCTGCCGGTGGCCACGCGGCACGCCCTCGTCGCCGACACCTGCGGCACCGGCGGCGACGGCTCCGGGTCGTTCAACATCTCGACGGCCGCCGCCCTCGTCGCGGCGGCGGCGGGGCTGCCGGTGGCGAAGCACGGCAATCGCGCCGTCACCAGCCGCACCGGCTCGGCCGACGTGCTCGAGGCGCTGGGGGTCGGCGTCGGCCTGCCGCCGGAGGCCTGCGGCCGTCTGCTCGACGAAGCCGGCTTCTGCTTCTGCCTGGCGCCGGTGCACCATCCCGCCATGGCCCGCGTGGGCCCGCTGCGCCGGTCGCTCGGCCGGCCGACCGTCTTCAACCTCGTCGGGCCGCTGTGCAATCCGGCCCGCGCCGGCGTGCAGGTGATCGGCGTGGGCCGGCCCGCCGCGCGGGAGCCGCTGGCCCGGGCAGCCGCGCTGCTCGGCGCGCGGCGGACGCTCGTCGTGTCGGGGCACGTCGGCGGCCGCGAATCGGCGGCCGGAGCAGCGGCGCCGGCGTTCGACGAGGTGAGCCTCTTCGGCCCCACCGACGTGATCGACGTGGCGGGTGAGACCCTGTCGCGGGCGACCTGGCAGCCCGAAGACTTCGGGCTCGCCACACAGCCGGCCGAGCGGATCGCGGAGCTCTCCGTGGCCGACCCGGCGGAAAGCGCCGCGGCGATCCGCGGCGTGCTCGCCGGCGACCGCGGCCCGCGGCGGGACGTCGTCGTGCTCAACGCCGCCGCCGTGCTCTGGGCCGCCGGCACCGCCCCCAGCCTGCCCGCGGCCCGGGAAGCCGCCGAGGCGGCGATCGACGGCGGCGCCGCGGCTGCGAAGCTGACGCAGCTGGCGGCACGGTCGCGCGGCTGACCAGGTGGCTGTCGCAGCGTCAGCGGAGCGGCAGCACGAGCCCGTCGTGGGCCAGCTCCACGCCGCGGGGTAGCGTGGCCGACGTGGCGGCGTGCCCCAGTTCGTGCCCCATGTGCACCAGCAGCGTCCGCCGGGCGTTCACCCGCGCGGCCACGGCCAGCGATTCCTCCAGCGAAAAGTGCGTCGGGTGCCTGGTCGGCCGGAGGCAGTCGAGGACCAGCACGTCGAGCGACTCGAGCAGCGGCCAGGTCTCGTCGGGGATGCCGTTGGTGTCGGTGCAGTAGGCGACGTCGCCGAACCGGAAGCCGAGCACGTCATAGGGGCCGTGCCTGAGCCGCATCGGGATGATCCGCTGGCCGAGCACGTCGAACGGCTCCAGGCCGATCCGCTCGAAGAGCACACGCGGCACGCCGCCCCCCGCCGGCGGCTCGGCCGAGAAGGCGTAGTCGAACGCCTTGCGGATCCGCGATTCGACCCGCTCCTCGCAGTAGAGCGGCAGCGACTTGGCGGCGGCGAAGCAGATCGGCCGGATGTCGTCGAGGCCGTAGACGTGGTCGACGTGGTCGTGGGTATAGAGCACCGCGTCGACGCCGGCGATCCGCTCCCGCAGCAGCTGCGTCCGCAGGTCGGGGGTGGTGTCGACCAAAAGCGTGCCGTCGGGCAGCCCCAGGGCCACGCTCGTCCGCGTGCGGCTGTCGCGCGGGTCGCCGCTGCGGCAGGTCTCGCACCAGCAGCCCACCACCGGCACGCCCACGCTCGTCCCCGTGCCGAGGAACAGCATCCGTCCCGCCACGTCGCGGCGGTCCTTCAGCGCAGGAGGTGAAAGCGGCATGGCGGTAGGCTCGCGAAGGACGGGGCGGTGACGGCGCAGGCGACTGCAAATATGACGAGTATTCTCCCCGCGCCCAGCGCGACGATCCACAGGCCGCGGGCGAATCGATCCCGGGATCGCCTTGACCGCGGCCGCGGAGCCGAGTTCACGACCGTCGATTTTCGCAACGCCGGCGGGCGGTCGAACACCGTCAACGTGAACGAGCGGTCGATCGAGGTGGTGCGGGTGCGCACCACCGACGCACCGCAGGCCGGCTTTACGACCATGTGAGGGCGGCCTGATCCCGCCCAGACCTGGCCGCTCCCACCGGAGCCACCGGCCGACAGCCCGCGCGGGCCGGCCCAATCGATCGCCCCTGATCGGCCTGCCGCTTTTGGCAGGACGCCGCGGCTGTGGTGGAATGACGGTTGTCCGGCCCAGGCTCGGGCAGCCTCAGCGGTTCCACACACCAGCAGCTGGTTCGCCGATGTCCTCTTCTTCACCCGATCGGGATGCGGCCCTCGACCGCCGGTATCGGCTCGCCTGCGAGCAGTACGCCGAGTGGGGCGTCGACGCCGCCCGCGCGGTCGAGCGGCTCGGCTCGGTGGCGATCTCGCTCCACTGCTGGCAGGGGGACGACGTGCGTGGCTTCGAGGGCCGCGGCGGGGAGATCGGGGGCGGGCTGGCCGTCACCGGCGCGTACCCGGGCCGGGCCCGGACCGCTGACGAGCTGCGGGCCGACCTGGAGCTGGCCTGCTCCCTGATCCCGGGGCGGCACCGCGTGAACCTGCACGCCAGCTACGCGGAGCCGGCCGGCCGGCAGGTCGACCGCGACGAGGTCACGGCCGAGGACTTCAGCCGCTGGATCGACTGGGCCCGGTCGCGGGGCCTGGGCCTCGATTTCAATCCCACGTTCTTCGCGCATCCCCGCGCCGCCGACGGGCTGACCCTGAGCCATCCCGACCCTGGCGTCCGCCGCTTCTGGATCGACCACGGCCGGGCCTGCCGCCGGATCGGCGCGGCGTTCGGACGGGCGCTCGGCACGCCGTGCGTGACCAACGTCTGGATCCCGGACGGCATGAAGGACACGCCGGTGGACCGGAAGGGGCCGCGGCTGCGGCTGTGCGAGTCGCTCGATGCGGTCTTCGCGGAGCCGCTCGACGCCCGCTGCAACCTCGACGCGGTGGAGGGGAAGCTCTTCGGGCTCGGTTCGGAGAGTTACGTCGTGGGCAGCCAGGACTTTTACCTGGGGTATGCCTTGGCCCGCGGCACCCTGCTCTGCCTGGACACCGGCCACTACCATCCGACCGAGGTGGTGTCGGACAAGATCTCGGCGGTGCTGGGGTTTCTCGACAGGATCCTGCTGCACGTGAGCCGGGGCATCCGCTGGGACAGCGACCACGTGGTGACGCTGTCCGACGAGCTCCAGGCGATCGCCCAGGAGCTGGTGCGGGGCGACTATCTCGGCCGCGTGCACCTGGGGCTCGACTTCTTCGACGCCAGCATCAATCGGGTGGCGGCCTGGGTCGTCGGCACCCGCGCGTTCCTCAAGGCGCTGCTGCTGGCGTTCCTCGAGCCGATCGACCTGCTGCGGGCGGCCGAGGCGGGCGGCGACTCCACGGCGCGGCTGGCCTGGCTCGAAGAGGCGAAATCGCTGCCCCACGGGGCGATCTGGGACCACTGGTGCGCGCGGCACGGCGTGGCGACCGGCACGGCCTGGCTGGAAATCGTCCGGCGGTACGAACGCGACGTGCTCGCGCATCGATCCTGACGACGAGGCGGCCGGCGTGAGCACACTCCTGAAGCTGACCGGCATCTCCAAGGCCTACCAGGGGCTGCAGGCCCTCCGCGGCGTGTCGTTCGACCTCGCCCGGGGAGAGGTGCACGCGCTGGTCGGCGAGAACGGCGCCGGCAAGTCGACGCTGATCAAGACGATCACCGGCGCCGTGGTGCCCGACCGGGGCACGATCGAGGTCGACGGCCGGACGCTGGAGCCGAACGACCCCGCGAAATCGCGGGAGCTGGGGATCCGGGCGATCTACCAGCAGCCCGCGCTGTTTCCGGACCTGACGGTCGCGGAAAACATCGCGCTGGGACTGGAGCCGGAGGGGGCGTGGCGACGGGTGCAGTGGTCGCGGCGGCGGAACCGGGCCCGTGCGTTGCTCGAGCGGATCGGCGCGGAGATCGATCCGGAAACCGAGGTGCGCCGGCTGACGATGCCGGAGCAGCAGCTCGTCGAGATCGCCCGGGCGATCGGCGCCGAGGCCCGGATCCTGATCATGGACGAGCCCACCGCCTCGCTCAGTGACAAGGAGGTGGGCAACCTGTTCCGCGTCATCCGCGAGCTGCGGGCCGACGGGGTGGGCATCATCTACATCTCCCACCGCCTCGAGGAGCTGCCGCAGGTGGCCGACCGGGTGACGGCCCTGCGCGACGGAGCGCTGGTGGGCACCCATCCGATGGGGCAGGTGAGCCGGGCGGATCTGATCCGGATGATGGTGGGCCGCGAGATCTCGGCCGTGTTTCCCAAACGCGCGATCGAGCTGGGCGGCACCAGGCTCGAGGTGCGCGGGTTGAGCAGCCGGGTGGAAGGCGTTCGGGACGTGTCTTTCGACGTGCGGGCCGGCGAGATCCTCGGCCTGGCCGGCCTGGTCGGCGCGGGCCGTACCGAGGCGGCGCGGCTCCTGTTCGGCCTGTCGCCGAAGGACGCGGGCGAGGTGCGGCTCGACGGCCGGCCGATCGACGTTCGCAGCCCCGCCGACGCCGTGGTCCACGGCATCGCCTACGTGCCCGAGGACCGCCGCCGCCACGGCGTGATCCTGGAGATGT
>JBIJCD010000473.1:0-2949 GCA_044344895.1 Pirellulales bacterium
ACGGCTGACCCGTTTCAAGGGCGACGCCACTGCGGAGCGGACCGCGGCCGCCGACTGGCTGCTACTGAAGGACTAATCAACGCAGCCGCGTCATCACCGCCGAATTGACACGATCTCCGCGCTGTTCCTCAGAATTAGGGAAGGGGTTGCCCATGCCCCAGGAGCCGGCGTAGGCGGCCAGCGGAGCCAGGATGGCGCAGCGCAGACGCCTCCGAGAGAGCGAAGGGCAGGATGCCCGGAGCGAACGTCCGGCGATGGGGCATGGGCAACCCCGACACGCGACGGTTGACGTTTCCTCCTGACAAGATCAGGAAAGCGGCCTGAGCCCGGCTTCGGTCCGCAGTCGGTTGAGCGTGGTCCAGGCGGCAGGCGTCTTGCGGAAGAGATTGACGAACTGCGTGGCTGTCACGCCGAGCTGTGTGGCGGCCGGTGCGACGACGCACCCGGTCGCCGTGAGCCGGTCGAGCGCCTCGGCGACGATCGCCGGGTAGTCGTCGTGATCCGCGGCCACCGCGAGCCTGCCGCCGAGAGCCCGCGATCGCCACAGCGGCGAGGCAGCGTCGCCCGCAGGCGGCATGCGAACGCCCAGGGCCAGCGCCAGCCGCAGCCGCGCGACCGCCATGCGCCGATTCTCCGCCTGTGACCGCCGCTCCGCCGCCTCGGCCTCCACGCCCGTCGGTCGGTGCCGCAGCACCACTGCCGTCTCCACCTTGTTGCGATGCTGGCCACCCGGGCCGCCGCGGCGGGTGCGGGTCTCGTCGCAGTCGCGAAGGAGTGTGGCGAGCGGCAGGGCGGCGGGATGCAGGCGTGATCCGCTCATGATCGCTCGCAACGTGGGCCGCGGGGTCATCCCCGCCGCGCAAGCTCCAGCACGCCGCGGCCCAGCGCCGTGGCACCACGCCCCACGATGTCGAATCCGCTTTCTCGAGCCCAGCCCGCCACCTCGCCGGCCGAGTAGCAACGCCCCTGAGTGACGCCCGCCAGCAGCACCGAGTATTCGGCCGCCCAGAGCGGGCCGGCCTTGTCGTCGTCGAGGAACATGTCGTGGACGAAGAGACGGCCGCCGGCGGGCAGCGAGCCCGCGCTCAGGCCGAGCAGGCGGCGGCAGTCGGGCTCGTCCCAGTCGTGCAGCACGTTCGAGAAAAGATGCACGTCGTGATCGGCTGGCCAGGTGTCGGCGAACATGTCGCCGGTCGTCACGTCGATCCGGTCGCCGCAGCCGGCGCGAGCGACACCGCGGCGGGCGATTCTGTCGACCGGCGACGACTCGAGCACCGTCGCACGCAGACCGGCATTCGCCTCGACGCAGGCGGTTGCATACACGCCGGACCCGCCCCCCACGTCGAGTAGCCGCCGGGCCGATCGCAGGTCGACGGCCGCGGCGAGGGCCGGCGCGAGCACGCGGCCCCGGCAATCCATGGCCGCGGTAAACGACTCGGCGAACGCCTCGGTCCGCATGGCGGCGTGCCAATCTGCCTCCCCCTCCTCGCCGGGCCAGTTGGCAGGTTTTCCCGTGCGGAGCACCTTCAGCCAGTCGGCCACACCGGGCTTGTCGGCCATGCTCGCGTAGTAGGCTCTGGCGTCGCATGGCGATCCCGCCACGAGAAACTCTTTCGCGGTGTCAGTCGCGCGGTAGACGCCAGCTGGGTCGCGGTTGACGAAGCCGTTTGCAGCGCAAAGCGTGAGCATCACGTCGGCCGGCCGGGCGTGGATGCCGAGCGTGCTGCAGAGCCCGGCGAGCGTGGCCGGCTGCCGGTCCAGCAGCGTAAAGAGGTCGAGATGGGCGATGGCCACGCAAAGACAGTCGGCCGCCGCGAGGCTGTCTCGGTAGCGGTAGATCGCGGTCGGGTCGTGGCTGGCGGCGGGCATGGAAGAGACGCCGATGATAGCCGACGATCGACCGGGGAGTTCGAGCGGTGGGCGGCCGCAGGTGCGCAGCGAGTCAGGACGCCCGACGGGGCGTGGGCCGGCTGGCCGGACCGGACCCATCCGCCGTGTCGCCGGCCTGCGACCGTGGGAGTGCGATCGCGGCGACCGCCCGGGCCAGTGGGCAGCCGGTCGGGACCGGCCGGCCGCGGCGGTAGGATTCGAGCAGCGAGCGCGACCGCTCGGCGAGCATTCGCCGCACCTCGCGGCGTTTGCCCTTCACGCGGGGGATCGGCATCGAGTCGTAGGCCGTCGTCTGGTGCCGCATCCAGGCGATGACCGCGGCCTGGGCCCGCCGCTCGATCGGGATCCGTTTCGTGCGGGCGACGGTGCCGCTGCCGACGGGCGTGGCATGCTCCGTGACGAGTCGGGCCATCCGCTCCGCCACGGCTGCATGGTCGGAGTGAAAAGCGAGGAACGCGAGGACGGCAGTCTGAAAATCCTCGACGTATGCGTCCTGCACCTGCTCGCGGCGGCGGGCCGCGGCCTCCTGCTTGCGGACGTAGCCCGCGGTCGATCGCTCGGCGCCGAGCTCGGCGCGGATGCGGTCGATGGTCGCGGCGGGAGCCCACACGCCCCGCGAAAACATCCGCCGACTGTGCTTTTCCTGCACCACCCAGTGGTCGCCGGCAGCCTTCACCCGCCGGGTGAGCCCGGGGTCGCCCGGCGGCAGGAGCACCCAGCCGGCAGGCACGGCGACGACGGCGCCGGCCGCGGTGCGGACGGTGCGCGGCGACGGGCCGGGAGAGACGGGGGACTGCGGCATGGGGATGAGCAATACCGCCTCAGCGTCGGCCGTGGCAAGGCCGGTCTGGCGCGGCCCTCGACGGCGTCTGGCTCCTGCGACACCAGCCCGCACCATCGGCCTTCGTCAGCAACCGAGCCTACCGCACGCGGACGAGCTTCATGATGCGGCCGGCGACGTTCCAGTCCTGCACGTAGAGGTTGCCGGCCGCGTCCCACGACGAACCGTGCGTGCCACTGAAGATTCCCTCGATCCACCCGTCCTGCGGGATGTTGAAG
>JBIJCD010000445.1:0-3179 GCA_044344895.1 Pirellulales bacterium
CTTGTCCGGATCGGGATTGTTCCCGAGGACCGCGATGATCGTGTTGCTCTTGTCGAGGATGACGAGGCGGCCGTGCAGGTCGGGCACCGACACGAAGTCGCCCTGCACCGAGGCCGACGTCGGCATCCCCAGGCCGGTCACGACCTCGTCGATGTAGTTGCCGTCGAGATCGTAGTGGAGCAGCCGGCCCCGGGGCGTGTGGTTGCGGTCGCAGATCAGCAGACGCGGCGGATCGTAGCGGGTGTCGAGCGTCATCCCGTGAGCCGTGTTGAACTCCTTGAGCCCGTTCCCCTTCGTGCCGAAGTGCTTCAGATACTTTCCCGCCTTGTCGAACTTGAAGATGTGGTTGCTGGCGTAGCCGTCCGACAGGAATATGTCGCCGTTGGGGGCGACGGTGATCGCCGTGGGCGCCCACTTCGCGAGCTTGAGCCCCGACTCCTCGGGGATCCCCAGCGTGAGGACGACGGCCCCGGTCACGGCGTTGATCTTGATCCCCTCGCCGGCGACGTTGCGGGCGCCGTACAGAAATTCATCCGCCCCCTCGGCGCGGATCTCGATGTCGTGCCAGCTCGTGTACTTGTCGCCGAGAAACCGGCGGGCGAGCTTGCCGTCGGGCGTGAAGACGAAGATGCCGAGATTGGAGCTGGTGTAGATGTTACCGGCCTTGTCGACGGCCACGCCGCCGTGCGTCGGGCCGATCTGCGACTTGCCGTCGTCACCGAGACCCCAGCCCGGGACCGTGTCGAACGTCATCGCCCCCGCTCCCATGCGGACAGGCCGCACGGCGTCGGCAGCAATGGCACTGGCTGCAACCCCTCCGCAGATCGCGATCGCGATCGCCACGAGGCAGATTCGCAGCGTCCTGGCCGAGGACTCTGAAGCATGGCGGGACATCGCAGGAGCTCCGTGAATGATGGTCGCGATTCGGTAGACACACGTGACCGGAAGCAACGTTCACGTGCCGAAAAGATATCCCACCCGCCGGCACATTCGCAACGAGCCTGCAGCCGACCTGAGACGGCATCGGCAACGACGTCGCGCGGCGTGCCCCGGGGCCGCCGATGCCCGATCGCCGAACGCTCGCTGCGTCATCCACTCGAGCCCCCGGCAGAGCGGTGCCCACAGGCCTCCGCTCGCTCGATGCCGCCTGCGCATCGGCGTTACTGCGCCTGTCAGGAACGCGGGATCGCGAGGCCCGAGCAATCCATCCATCAACGACCTGGATGAAGCACGGCCTGTCACATATCGGGCCGGTGTGATACCGCTGCGGGAGTCGCTTCCGCCGTCTCGGCACGCCGCACGCGGTGCAGGCCGGCCTCGACGGCGGCAGCGGCGGCTGCGACGTCGAACGCCTTGCCATCGGCGAGCTGGGAGAAAAACCCCGCAAGCCGCTCCGCGGTGCCGCGCGGGTCGGCGACCGCCGCGTGGTAGGCGATGTCGAGAACTTTCGCCCGGCCGATCGATTCGAGATGGGCGAGAAACGTGCGGGTGTTCACGGCCTGCCGCTCATAGATGCCCGCCAGCGCGTCGTCGGGCAGTTCGGAGCCCGCGCGGCCCGTCCGCTCGAGCATCGCCCGCTGCGAGGCCACGATCTCGGCGACCGGCCGCCGCATGACGACGACGAGGTAGGGCTTCGCCGTGGCATCGCGGGGCAGGTGGGTGACGAGCGGACTGACGATCTTCACCGCCTTGCCCACTGCTTCGCCGAGCCACGCCTTCTCGCGCACGAGACGCTTGACCGGCTCGAATTCAAGATACCCGCGCGGATTGCTCTCGTCGGCCAGCCGCCGGTCGTCGGCCAGCACGGGTAGGCCGCCGGCGGCGAGCATCTGCATCATCATCGACGTGCCCGAGCGGGGCAGGCCGGTCACCACCGTCACGCACTCGGCGGCGGCTGCGCGAAACTCCGGCCGCGGACCGGCCGGCTGCGGCTGGCCGAGCGACTGCCGCAGCTCGACCACGTGCCGATCCTCGGGCCTGATTCCCGCCCGCCAATCGCGCAGGAGCCGGCGGCCCTCGATCGCCAGGCGGCGGTGCTCGACCGCGGCGGCCAGATCGCCGCGGACGCGGAAGAGAAACACGGCCAACAGCCGCTGGCCCGCCGGGAAGAGCGGCTCCTGCGCGACGGCCGTCCGCAGGAACCGCTCCGCCTCCTGCACGCGGCCGGCGCGCCAGAGGGCCCGGCCGGCGAGCAGGTGGGCCCGCGGAAACTGCAGCCGGCAGCCGATGGCGGCCTGGGCGGCGGCCGCGGCGGCGGCGAAGTCGCCCTCCAGGAAGGCGGCCCGGCCGCGGCCGAAGTGGGCCGCCGCATTGAGCGGATCGATCGCGATCACAGCCGCGTACTCGCGGTGTGCATCGGCGGCCCGCCGCATCGCCAGGAGCACCTCCGCCCGCTTGAGCCGCAGGCTCGGCTCGAGGCTCGTCTCGACGCCGGCCGCACGGTCGAGCGCGGCGAGTGCCGGCTCGTGCCGCCGCTCCGCCGCCAGGAGCGACGCCTCGAGAAATGCGAACGTCCGCGGATTGAGCGTCACCCGCCCACGCAGCTTCCGCAGCTGGTGGGAGTCATCCTCCGAGAGCTTGGCGAGATCGACGCCCTCGAACAAGTCGTTCCTGTTCTTCTCGTCACCGTCTCCCGACGCTTTGAGATCGACCGCCGGCAGCCCCTGCTCGGCGCGGATCTTGGCCAGGAGTTTTTCGAATGGCTCGACGGCCGCACGCATCGCCGCCTGCTTCCGCTCGAAGAGCAGCTGGAGAGTCTCGCGGGCCTCGGGCAGCTGGCCGAGGTCGAGCCGGGCGTTGAAGAGGGCCACGCCGAACCGCCCCTCGTCAGGCCAGCGGTCCCAGAGCTCCGCGAGTATCCCGACCGCCTCATCGAGCCGGTCGCCGTCCACGAGGGCCCGGGCGAGGTTCCACCGTTGCTCGCGGATCGTCTGATCGATCGCCTCGGAGAGATTTTCGGGCACGTGGTCGATGTAGCCCAGATCGGCGAGCTGGCGGACGACGGCCGCGGCCGCCTCCGAGCCCACCTCGGCCGAGCGGTCGAGCAGGGCAGCCTCGCCGGGCACGTCGTCCCAGGAGTCGATGAACCGGATCGTGGGGGGATGCTCGTAGATGCCGGTGAGCGGCTGGCCGTCCATGTCGCGGCCGACGGGCAGGTCGAAGAGCGAGAGCACCGTGGG
>JBIJCD010000229.1:0-6136 GCA_044344895.1 Pirellulales bacterium
CGTCAGCCGGTCGCCCCGCCACGTGATCCGCCGCTTCGCCGGGGCTGCGATCTCGATCCGGCTGCCGGCCTGCGCAAACAGCTGTTGCAGCACGTCGCCGGCCGGCGCGTCGTCGGCTGCGAACGTCACCAGGGCCGGTTCGACGGCCCGCTCGGTGGCCTGCTGAACCAGCAGCTGTTCGATTTCGGCGAGCCGGTGGGCTGGCTCGCCGACCGCGTGCCGCCGGGCCGACGTCACCAGCGGCAGCACGCCCGGCCCCAGATCAGCCAGCCCACGGGCTGCGGCATCCCGGTCGGCGAGCGATCCCGAGCCCAGCCGTCGCACCAGCCGCTCCGCCGCCGAACGATCGACGCCGGGGGCGGAGGCGACCGGTGGCGTCTCGCCCGCGGCGATCGCCGCGAGCGCCACGCAGGCCGATGCGATAATGAGGCTGCATACGAGCAGGCTGAATGCGGCCGGGCCCGTGACTGTGCCGGGCGGGGCCGCTGCTGCGTAGGGGCCGGGGCCAGGCGGCCGCCGGGGCGGCGTGTCGGGCATGGAGGGGCTCCGCCGTGGCTGTCGGCTCTCGAACGGTCGTCCGCCGCCGGCCGTTGGTCGACCGGGCCACTGCAGATCACAATAGCAAACGGAAGAGTCAACGGCAGGACGCGACCGGCAGCCCACGGAAAACGGTGTCGGGGATGCGGCCCTTGCCAGCACCGAGAGCCGTACCCCGCCGCCGACCGCGTCGGTGGGCCGAGCCGCCGACCGTCGGGAGGCCCGATGCCGAGGATTGCGATCAGCCTGTGCGGCGAGGGCCGCGGCCACGCCACGCGGATCTGCACGCTCATCGAGCGGCTCGAAGCCGAGCACGACCTGCTCGTCTTCACGTCGTTCGACGCTTGGGAGCTGCTGTCGAAGCGGTTTGCCGTCGGGCATCCGCGGGTGCGGGTGGTCGAGATCCCGGGCATCGTCTTCGAATACACCGACGGCCGCCTCGACGTCGTTCGCTCGATCGCGTCCGGTCTCGACTACCAAGCCCGGCAGCTGGGGCCGCTCGTGGACCGCATCCTGCGGGAGCTGGAGGCGTTTCGGGCCGACCTGGCGATCACCGATTTCGAGCCGGCGCTGCCGCGGGCGGCGAGCCGCGTCGGCATTCCCCTCATCAGCATCGACCACCAGCACTTCCTGTTGGCCTATGACCTCGATGCACTGCCGTGGTCCCTGCAGTGGAACGCCTGGGTCATGAGCCACGCCGTGTGGATGTACGTGGTCGAGGCGACCGACATCGTCGTGTCGGCGTTCTTCCGACCGCCGCTGCGCCGCGGGTGGGAGCACGTCGTGCAAGTCGGTCCGCTCCTGCGGAGCGAGATCGTTGCGGCCGTGCCCAAGGACGGCGGGTTCCTGCTCAGCTACCTCCGCCGGCACACGCCCTTCTCGGCGATCGCGGCGCTGGCCGACTGCGGCATGCCCGTGAAGGTCTACGGTCTGGGGGAGCGAGAACCCCTCGGCGGCGCCTCGTTCCACGCCATCGACGAGCGTCGGTTCGTCGACGATCTGGCCGGCTGCCGGGCGCTGGTGGGCGCGGCGGGCAACCAGCTCATCGGCGAGGCGCTGCACCTCGGCAAACCGATGCTCGTGCTGCCGGAGCGGGCCCACGCCGAGCAGCTCATGAACAGCCACTTCCTCGCCTCGATGAACTGCGGCGATTTCAGCTTGCTGGAAGAGGTGTCGGCGGACCGCATCCGCGGCTTCCTCGACGGGCTGGCGTCCTACGCCGGGCCGCTGGCGGGTGTCGCGGGCCGGATGGACGGCACGCCCGAGGTGCTGGGGGTCATCGGCCGCCGCCTGGCGGCGACGCCGCCCGCAGCAGCTGCACCAACGCCGGGATGATCGCCCGCATGGCTCGCGCGCGATGGCTGATGACCGCCTTCACCGTCGGCGAAAGTTCGCCGAACGTGCGGTGGTATTCGGGCACGATGAACAGAGGGTCGTAGCCGAACCCCCCGCCACCCTGGGCAGCCGGCGCGATCGTACCGCGGCAGACGCCTTGCGATTCCGCCACGATGCCGCCGGCCGGATCGGCCAGCGCCGCGTGGCAGGCGTAGTGGGCCGAACGGGCCACCGCCGGCAGGCCGGCGAGCCGTTCGAGGAGCAGGGCGTTGTTGCGGTCGTCGGCGGTCCCACCGCCCGCGGCGGCGGATCGGTCTGCGAACCGGGCCGAGTAGATGCCCGGCGCGCCGCCGAGGGCGTCGACGCACAGCCCGCTGTCCTCGGCCAGCACCCAGCAGCCGAGCGCCCGGGCCTGCTGCGACGCCTTGAGCGAGGCATTTTCGGCGAAGCTGGCGCCGGTCTCGTCGACTTCGACGGCCGCCGCCAGCCCGGCCAGGGAACGGCAGGGGATGCCGAGCGGCTCGAGCAGCTCGGCGAGCTCACGGAGCTTGCCGGCGTTCGTGGTGCCCAGCACGAGCGTGGGAACGGATTCCATCGTGGGCCGCGGCTGCGCCGAGGGACTGGTGATCGATCCTGGCGACGGGCCGAGCGGTGTCAGCGGCGGCCTGTCGGCACGCGCGGCACGTCGATCGGCTTGGGCTGCACGTCGAGCATCACGCCGTCGATCGTACGGGGGAGGATCTGGCCGACCGCCAGCTTGGCAGGGTCGGGGCCGAGCTCGCGGACGATCCGCGTGATCTCCGGGTGTACTCCCGGCGTGCCGTTGGACTGTGGCACGGCGAGCTGGTCGATGCTGCCGACGCAGACGATGCTCGACTCCCTGTCATGGAACTCCCACGCCTGCCAGCCGGCGCGACGGAGCGACTCGGTGAGCCGGTGCGCCTTCTCCGCGGCCTCCACCAGCCGCCCCTGGAATTCGACGTCCTTGCCACCGGATTCGATCGCCTTCTGGTCGAACGTGCCGGCACCGGTGAACGTGGCCACCCGCACGCTGTAGCGGCCCGGGCAGTCGAGCAGGCTGTTGGTCACGTCGGCGTTCATGTCGAGGACGAACTTGTCGACCTCCTGCCGCGTGAAGAAATCCTCGGGGAGCAGCGGATTGGGGATCACGAACGCCAGGTGCATCGGACCCTTGCCGGCCGTGGTGCTCAGCCCCATCATCCTGCGGAAGTCGGAAAACGACTGGCTCTTGCCGCTGCCGCCCGACAGCGACTGCGGCTGGAGCGACTTGATCTTGGCGAGCATCTTCTGGCCCCGCGGATCGTCGAAGGAGGCGAAATCGCCGACGAGCACGGCGACTTCGACCACCTGCTCCGCCTTGGCGAACCGCATCTTCTTGGGCGAGCCGTCGGGGTTGAGGCCAAGGCCCCGCTGGTTGCCCGTGTAATCGAACGCCTTCTCATGGGTGTAGGCCTTGAGCTTGTGGCTGCCACGCAGTTCGTGGACGAGCCGCTTTGCGTCGTCGCGGGCACCCTCGCCGCGAAAGGTAGTCGCCAGCACCAGCCACGGGCCGTCGTTCTCCGCCAGCGGAAACATCGCCTTCGGATCGATCGATTCCTGCGAGAACCACGCCATGGGGAGCCAGCCGCTCTGGGCGCGGACCTCCGCGGCGCAGGCCAGCATGCCCGCCGCCAGGCACCCCATCAGGACCGATCGGAAAGACGCGGGAACGCTCACGCGGACGGACTCCTGACGATGGTCGGGACTCGGGGTGAGGCAGGTTGGGATGGCGGGACGGGCGGGGACGATAGCGGGAGCGACGCGCCGGCACCAGATCGTTTGTGGGGGCCCGGGACGGCCGTGGGACGAACTAGGGCGCATCCCGGTTTGGTGTAGCGACGGCTTCGGGGCGGCAAAAGTCTCGTCGCGTGGGCCGAGGCGGCCCACAGCTCCTCGAGCGTTCGCCGACCCCTCGCCTGCGTCTCCAGGTTTGCCAAGTCGTCGCTCCAGCTCAACCAGATGCGCTCTGGGCGGGCTGGCGGAGCCGGGCGACATGAGGGGAGAATGGTTCGCGGTGCGGAGGGCCGCGGGGCCGGATCGGCCCAGGATCGGCTCCAGCACCGTCGCGAGACCCCCATGACGGCCCGTCCCCCTGCATCCCAGATGCTCCGCCGCCTCGTCACGGTGGCCGTGATCGCCGGATGGATTTCCGCCCTGGCGGTGCCGCCGGTCCTGCTGCTGCGGGCGCGACAGGCCTGGCTCGAGCGGCTCGACCGCCCCGAGGAGCAGACGCGTTGGGACGAGTTTCGCCGCGACATGGTGCGGCAGACGGGCCGCGAAGGACCGGTGCAGAGGAAGGTGCCCAAGAGCGCCGAGCCTCCGGCCCGCGTCTGGCTGCGGGATCACGCCTCACTGGCCGTGACGGCCTGGATCCTCTTCGTGGGCGTGCTGGGGGGTGTCTTCAGCCTGTTGGTCGCCGGCGTGATGCGCGGCGACGGCCGGCCATCACTCGCCCAGGACCAGCCCGGCCGTGAGGGCGACCACGATGAACAGGATCAGCGCGATGCCGAGAACACCAAGCAGTGAGAACACGTCGACGACCTGCGGCGGAGGGAAGTCGGCCGGACGTCCCGGCGACCCGACGATCGTAAACGGCACCGCCTGCACGAACAAGGTTGAGTTGTCCGTGCAGGCGGCGCGTCTGCGGGGCGCCCCGCGCCCCTGACAGATCGGGGCGCCCGCGGAGATCGGTGGCGGTCTGCCGTCATTCCCGCGAGGACGATCGGAAGACGTCTTCCGAAATCGTGCAGCGGGCGGTGCGGCCGAGATCATCGAGCGTCCGCCGCTGTCCGACCGTGTGCCACGGCGCCACGTCGGCGAGTTCGGGCATGAGCTCCAGGATCTGGTCGATCAACATCGATACCATGCGTCCGGCCGGCGTGCCCTGCGTGCGCTCGCGGATCGCCGCGGCGGTCTTCATGAGCTTGACCATGCGCGAGCGTTGCAGGACCGGTCCCGAAAGCTGGCCCTCGCCCTCGACGAGCAGTTCGGCGATCGGCACGTCCAGGACCTTTTGCCACTGCAGCAGGTCGGACACCCGCAGATCGCAGTCCGGATCCTCCTGACGTCGGATCACGGCCAGGGACACGCCGAGACGGCGCGACACGTTGCGAAGCGTGACTCCCTGCAGCCGCCGCACTTCGGCGATCCGGTGCAGGTGTCGCTTGTCGCCCGTCTGGCCGTTCGGCCGAGCGAGGCTGTCGTGCGCTGCGCGGAGCACGTCGGAGTGCTCGGTGTCGGCGACCGCGGTGGGCTCGTCGAGCATCGCGTCATCGTCGTCGTAATCGTCCCGGCAGCCGTTCCGCAGATCCACCGTCGCCATGGCTGGACTCCTCTTCGAGCAAACCGATCCGGCACGCCATCGGGCGGCTCGTTCGGCGGCTCGTCTGGCACCCTGTCTGGAGCCATGTCTGTGGCTCCCGTTCCGCTTCCTGCCGAGACCGTGTCGCGGCGAAGTCCATTACGCAGCGACGCAGCGGATCGTTCGCGCGACGCCGCGGTGCGGGAAAAATTTCCGCCCGCGGAGCCGCAGGCCGGGTCGCAACCCAGCCGGCCGGGCTTTCGCCAGGCGGCCGTCCGCCGCCAACGCCGGGCAGCCGGCCTGCGGGCTGGTAATCTGGGCCGCGCCCGGTTCGGTTCCGAGCCACCCTCGAGTCACCCCTGGAGAGCAGCGGCCGCCATGCCCGTTTCACCCGACGATGGAGCCCCACCGGCCGGCTACGACGCGCTGCGGCGGGCGGTGGTCTGGGGAGACGCCGGCCCGCGCGGAGCCATCGAGGTCGGCGGGCCCGACGCCGTGCGGTTCGTCGACGGCTTCACCACCGCGGCCGCGTCGCGGCTAGCCGTCGGCGCCGGCACGGAGGGATTCTTTCCCGACGCGCGAGGCTGGGTGCTCGCGTTGGCGAACATCCTCCGGACCGAGAACGGGCTGTGGATCGACGTGGCTGCTGACGTGGCTCCGATGCTGCTCGCACACCTCGACCACTACCACATCAGGGAGCGGCTGGAACTCGTCGACGCATCGACATCGCGAGTCACCCTGGTCGTCGCCGGCCCGGCCGCCGCGGCCTGGCTGGCGGAGCGGCTCGACGCGCCCCCGCCGCCGCGGACGCTCGATCACACCCGCGGCCGCATCGGCGGTGTCGAAGTCGCGGTCGTGCGGACCGACTGGTATGGCACGATCGGCTTCCGCCTGCACGCCGCG
>JBIJCD010000295.1:0-4900 GCA_044344895.1 Pirellulales bacterium
GAGGTACACGGTGCCGAAGCTGCCGCGGCCGAGCGTGGCGATCACCTGGAAGTCGTCGAGCAGGTCGCCCGGCTGCAGCGCGAGGGGGTCGACGAACACGCCGGCCGCCTGCGGCCGCGAGGCCTCCCCCGCGGACCCGGGCCTGGTGGCGTAGATGTCGCCTCCCGGTTCTCCGGCAGGCATGGCGGTCGGCAACGCGCCGGCCGCGCGGCCGGGTTTTGCACCGCCGGCCTTCCGCGAATCGTGGTCGGCAGTCATGTCGGCGCTCCCGGCAGACCGTGGGACCCTGCCGCGCCATCCCGCCGTCGGCCGGGTGCTCGAACTCGGTTGCGCGGCTGCCGATCCGAGCATAGGTCGCTGGACGGAAGCCCGCAAAACCGCCGTCCCGGGATCGGTTGACGACACATGATCCGCAGGGTCGTCGCGACCGTCAGCCTCGCCAGGCCAGATGCGGCCGACCGCCCGCGGCCGCCGATGAGGCGACTTGGAGAAGGCGTGAAGGAGCCGCCGACCTGGCCCAATCCGGCCTCGGCGGCCGACCGATGCAAGAGGTGTCGCGGTGCCGGGCTGCACATGCCTCCCGCCCGACACGTGTTCAGCGATGGCTCTCCCCGACTCGAGGAATCTCATGCGCTCGATGATGGCGGTGATGGAGCGGTTCACGGGACGACGGCAGGGGCGATCGATCGGCGGCGTCAGTCGCTCGCGGACCCGGACGGATCGCCGGGCTCTCTCGGCCGAGCACCTCGAGCACCGCCGCGTCCTCGCCGGCAACAGCTACATCTACGGGATTTCCGACTCCAACCAGATTTACGAAGTGAACGTGGCCGCCCAGACGGCCACCTCCGTCTTCAACGCGCAGCCGATCATCGGCAGCGGCAACTCCAACGCCTTCGCCTACGACACGACGCGGGATCAGTTCTTCTTCATCGCCCCGAACAACTCGCTGCAATACTGGAATCGCGGCCCCAACCTCGTCACGCTCGCGACCAACACAGATCTCGGCCTGCCCGCCTCTGGCAGCCAGCCGGCCAACGCCACCTACTACGCCAACGCCTACTGGTATTTCACGGAAGGGACCAACACGCTCAACAAGGTGTCGTTCACCTACTCCGGCACGCCGGAGCAGCCGACGTTCGCGGCGAAGGAGTCGTTCACCGTCGCCGGGGGCCCCGGAGGCTCGAACACGTTCGGCGACATCGCGGTCAACAAGCTCACTGGCGTGCTCTACGCCGCCACGACGGGCGGACTGTTCTACTCCGTAGACATCTCCTCCGGGTCGCCGACCACTTACACCGCGATCGGCAGCGGCAACCCCAGCCTGCAGCTCTCCTTCAGCAGCGACTACCAGACGCTCTACGCCCAGAATTTCTCCGGCGGGCAGTGGTACACCGTCAACACTGGCACCGGCGCGATCACGGAAATCAGCGGCTTCACCACCCCGATCGACGGAGGCAACGGCCTCCGCGACCTCGGCGGCGCCGCCGACGACCCGGCCCCGCAGACCTGGCTCGTGGCCGCCGACGACCTGGGCTGCAAGAGCGCGCCGCGGGTTTACGTGATCAACCCCAACTCGGGCGACGTCGTCAGCAGTTTCCTGGCCTACGCGGATCCGTCGTTCCGCGGCGGCGTCCGCGTGGCCATCGGCGACCTCGACGCCAACGGCGTCGAGGAGGTGGTCGTCGCCCCCGGCCCCGGCCGGCAGGGCGAGGTGAAGGCCTTCAAGCTCGACGGCACGCCGCTGCCCGGCTTCACGACGCTGCCGTTCGGTGCCGGCTACCGCGAGGGGATCGAACTGGCGATCGGCGACGTGAACGGCGACGGCAAGGACGACCTCGTGGCCTCGAAGTCGCGCGGGGCCGGCGACGTGCAGGTGTCGCTGAGCGACGGCACCACGTTCACGCCCTACAAGTCGTTCACGGCGTTCGCCAAGACCTACCGCGGCGGCGCCACGGTGGCCGTGGGCGGCATCGACACGATCGTCGTGGGCAGCGGCGTGGGCATGCCAGCGACCGTCCGCACCTACGACGTCTCCGCCGCGCCGACGCTCGTCAGCCAGTTCCGGCCCGCCTCGCCGGGAGGCACCCGGGGCATCTCCGTGACCACGCAGCGGTTCACCGGCGGCATCGCCCCCGAGGTGATGGTGGCCGGCGGCCGCAATACGGGCTCCGTCGTGAGCGTCTACACCCCGGGCACATCGGCCCCGATTCGGACCTACAACACGTTCGCCTCGCTCGCCAAACCCAACGCCCCGGTCTACGCCGCGGCGGCGGCGCTCACGGGCGGCCTCGTCGACACTGTCTTCATGGCCCAGGGCGACGGCGGTGTGAACGGGATCAAGAAGGTCAATGCCACGACCGGCGCCGTCGACGCGACGTTCGCCCCCACGTACGCCGGCAAGCCGATCGTCTCGCCGCTGCGGATCGCCACCCGCGGACCCCGCCCGGTCTTCACCTGACGGCCGCGGGTCTGGCCGCTGCAACGGCTCGTGCAACAGCCCTGACGGAGTCAGCGGCCGCGGGCCAGCAGCTCCTCGAGCGGCGCCGCGAGCACCTCGGCCGGCGAGCAGCCCGCCGCCCGGAGGTCGCGAATCGCGAGGCCACCCGTCCGCTTGGCCAGCCGCCGCCCCGCCGTATCGCGGATGAGCGGCACGTGGCAGAAGACGGGCGCGGACCAGCCGAGGGCTTCGTAAAGCAGGATCTGCCGCGCCGTGCTTGTGAGCAGGTCGGCGCCGCGGACCACCTCCGCGATCCGCATGGCGTGGTCGTCGGCCACGACGGCCAGCTCGTAGGCGGCGAGGTCGTCCCGCCGCCAGACGACGAAGTCACCGAAATCGACGCCCGCGGTCCGTCGCACTCGGCCCGCCAGCGCGTCGTCGAACTCGATCGTGCGGCCGTCGGGCACCCGGAACCGCCAGGCCACGCCGCCCGGCTCGGCCGCGCGATCCCAGCGGGCCGGCCGCAGGCTCGGCGGAAAGACAGGCTCGGCATCGGGATCATCCGGCCGTGGCTCGTGCGGCGCCGTGGCGGCCTCGTCGACGTCGCGGCGGGAGTGCGGGCTCGGGTAGATGGCTCCGGAGGCCTCCAGCCGCCGCCAGATCTCGACATACCACGCGGTGCGTTCGCTCTGCCGGTACGGCCCGAGCGGGCCGCCGAGATCGGGCCCTTCGCTCCACTCGAGCCCGAGCCAGCGGAGGTCGTCGACGGCCGCGCGGGAAAATTCCTCGCGGCACCGCGGCCGGTCGAGATCCTCGATCCGCATCACGAGGCCGGCGCCGCCGGCCCGCGCCGCCGCGACGGCGAACGTGCGGGCGTGGCCCACGTGCAGCAGGCCGGTGGGGGTCGGGGCCAGCCGGCCACGCAGACTGTCGCCGGCACGATCGTCGCGCGGCTGCATGCAATCGTGCTGACTCATGTGGCCTGCGTATGCGACCGGTACGACTTCACAACCCTGTACAGCAAATCGAGGAGGGGTTGCCCGTGCCCTCGAGCGGGCTGTGGAAGCAAGCGCAGCAAGGATTGCGAAGCGCCGCTTCTACCGCAGTGAGCCGAGGCCTGGAGGGCCGAGGCGAACGTCCGGCGAGAGGGCACGGGCAACCCCGGCGTCTGAGCCTGAACCCGCTGTTGAACGCGTACGACCGTCGTCACAAAAGCCACCAATTGCCCGTGGCCAGCACGTACGCGCCGAGCGCGAGGTTGGTGCCGGCGTGGGCCAGCACCGCGTCGATCGGCCGCCGCGTGGCTGCCGCGATCCCGCTGACCACCGCGAACCAGCCCGCCGCCGCAAACGCCTCCGCCGGATGCGTGGCGACGGCATAGACGATGCAGGCCCCCGCCGAGGCGGCGGTGAGCGTGCCGAAGGGCACCGTCCAAAACTCATCGCGGATCACGTTCCGCATGAGAAAGCCTCGCAGGAAAAGTTCCTCGATCAGCGGCACGACGACGACGAGCCCCACCGCCCGCACCAGCAGAAACGCCCAGGCCGCCGGCGAACCGGTGCCCAGCGCGGCGAACGGGTCGTAGCCGGCCCGCGCGCCCAAGCCGGTGGACCAGCCGGCGTCGCGCTGCAGCCCCGCCAGCACGACCCAGGGCACCACCAGCGCCAGCCCCAGGAGCGGCGGCCACCACGCCGGGCGGCCCAGCCAGCGTACGATCGGCCGCCAACACCGCGCCAGCACCGCCAGCGTGGCGACGAGCCGCACCGCATAGATCAGCGGATAGGCCGCCGGGGAGATTCCCAGCCAACCCGCCAGACCACCGCCGCCGGGCACGGGCTCCAGCGCTCCCGCGGCCAGGAAGACGAGGAACGGCACGACGCAGGCCTCCCACGGCCGCTCCGGCCCCTCGTCGCGGACGAGCGGCGGCGATTGAGGCCGCGGTGCGGAATGTTCGGTGTCGAGCATGGCCTGTCGCGTCGGGGCGGTCCTGAGTATATTTCCGGTTTCCCTGCCGCCAGTTTTCCCGCGTCGGCCGGCCCGTTTCCCTCCCCGCCCCGAAGGTGTTTCGTCCCATGGATCTGACCAAGCTCCGCAACATGGGCATTTCGGCCCATATCGACTCCGGCAAGACCACGCTCTCCGAGCGGATTTTGTACTACGCGGGCCGCATCCACCGGATCCAGGAGGTCAAGGGCGACGGCGACGGGGCGACCATGGACTACATGGACCTCGAGCGGGAGCGCGGCATCACGATCACCAGCGCCGCCACCAGCGTGAAGTGGCACGACTGCGATATCAATCTCATCGATACCCCCGGCCACGTCGACTTCACCGTCGAGGTGGAGCGCAGCCTGCGGGTGCTCGACGGCGCCATCCTCGTGCTCTGCAGCGTGGGCGGCGTGCAGAGCCAGTCGATGACGGTCGACCGGCAGATGAAGCGGTACAAGGTGCCGCGGCTGGCGT
>JBIJCD010000338.1:0-4333 GCA_044344895.1 Pirellulales bacterium
TCCCGACCAACTCGGCTCCCTCAGGCTCGTGCGGCAGCTGGGCGTGGGCCGCCACTGCCAGGTGTGGGAGGCGTTCGACACGGCGACCGACGATCGCGTCGCCGTCAAGGTCGTCGTGCCGGAGATGGCCCGGGATGCTGGGCAGCGGCGGCTCCTGCGGCACGAGCAGGCGGTCGCCGCGGCGCTCGACCATCCCGCGATCATTCGCATCGCGAGGTTCTCCGAGGCCGGCGGCCTGCCGCATCTCGTCATGGAGCTCTATCCGCACCCCAACCTCAAGCGGCAGATCGCGGCGGGCGTCGATGAGATCGCCCCGCGGCTGCACCGCATCGTCACCCAGGTGGCCTGGGCGCTCGACCACATGCACGGCCGCGGCTGGGTGCACCGCGACATCAAGCCAGACAACGTGCTGGCCGGTCTCGACGGCGAGGCGAAGCTGATCGACTTCGCGATCGCCGCCCGCAGGCCGGGCCTGGTGGGAAGGCTGGTACCGGGCAAGCGGCCAGTGCAGGGCACTCCCAGCTACATGGCCCCCGAACAGATCCGCGGGCTCCCGCCGGATCCGCGATCCGACATCTACTCCCTGGGGTGCATGCTCTTCGAATTGCTCGCCGGCATGCCTCCGTATTCGGCGGCCACCTCGGAGGAGCTGCTCAACAAGCACCTTTCCGCGACGCCGCCCGCAGTGGAGGCGTTTAACCGCAACGCCACCACGAGCGTCTCGCGGCTGATCCGCCAGATGCTGGCCAAGCGGCCCACGGAGCGGCCCTCGTCAATGAAGGTGGTGCTCCAGCAGATCGGCGCGATCCGGTTCCTCAACCGGCTCGTCGGCTGAAGGCCCCGGCAAAACGCGGCGCGGATCGCCGGCGCCGACGACATTGACGCGGGGTTCGCGGCCCGGAGAGAATCGGGGATCGGTTCCGTACGATCCGCGAGGTTCCCGATGTCATCCGGCCTCCACAGACTGCCGCTTGAAAAGCCGATCTACGAGATCGAGGACCGCATTTCGCAGCTCGAAGCCGCGCCCGTCGGGGGTCAGCAGCAGGAGGAGCTGCGGCGGCTGAAGCGGGAGCTCGTCGAGGTCCAGAAGCAAATCTTCGGCAGCCTCGACCCGTGGCAAACCGTCGAGGTGGCACGGCATCCCAACCGTCCCAAGACGAGCGACTACCTGACGATGGTGTTCGACGAGTTCGTCGAGCTGCACGGCGACCGGGCCTTCGGGGACGACCCCGCGATGCTCACCGGGTTCGCCAAGCTCGAGCAGCACAAGGTCTTGGTCGTCGGTCACCAGAAGGGCAAGACGCTGGCGGAGCGGCAGGCCTGCCACTTCGGCTGCGCCCATCCCGAGGGCTACCGCAAGGCGATGGGCAAGATGCGGCTGGCCGCCAAGTACGGACTGCCTGTGATCTGCCTGATCGACACGCCGGGCGCGTATCCCGGCATCGGCGCTGAAGAACGCGGCCAGGCCCAGGTGATCGCGGAGAGCATGTTCTTGATGGCCACGCTGCCCGTGCCGATCGTGTGCGTGGTGATCGGCGAAGGGGGGTCCGGCGGCGCTCTCGGCATCGGGGTCGGCGACCGGGTGGCGGTGCTCGAGCACGCTTACTACAGCGTGATCAGCCCGGAGGGCTGCGCCGGGATCCTCTGGAAGAGCGTCGAGTTCAAGGCCGACGCCGCCCGGGCGCTGCGGTTTCGCTCCCGCGACCTCAAGGAATTCGGCGTGATCGACGCCGTGATCGAGGAGCCGGCGGGCGGCGCCCACCGTCATCCGCGGCAGATGGCGACGCGGCTGAAAACCTGGCTCGTGCGATCGCTGCGGAGCCTGGTGGATCAGCCTGTCGAGCGGCTCGTGGCCGAGCGGTACGACAAGTTCAGGCGGATGGGTGTCTTCCTCGAAGAAGCCGCCTCGTAGGGTGCGATGCCAGCCGGGAGCCGCGGGACGCCCGTCGCGAGCGCCGCCTGGCGGGCGGGATATTTCGCCGCGCAGGCCGGCGCCACGCTCGCCTGGTGGATGCTGATCGCCGTCGCGCCGGCGTGCAGGCGGTGGTTCGCGTTCGGCGACGATGGCCGATCGCTGCTGCCATTTCTTCCCGGCGACGTGCTCTTCTGGGTGATCGGCTCCTGCATCGCGGCCTGTGGTGAACGCTCCGGCGCCCCGTGGCGGAATGCCGTGCGGCACGCGGTCGGCGGCGGCATGGCCTGCTCGCTGGTGCACGCGGCCGGCGCGGCGGCCATCGCGGGCGCGGGCTTCGGCGGCGTGCTGCTGATGCTGCCGGCCGTCACGCTGACCCTGTGGCTGGCCTGGTGCTCAGATCCATGATGAACCGGCTGTTCGCCGTGAGTCCCCGGGTGGCACGGCCCGCCTCGCGGGGCTGGAACACGCTCAAGACACTCCTGCAGATCGCAGCCATGTGGAGCGTGCTGCTCGGCGTCGTGCCGGTGGCGATCCGGCGGCTCGAAACCGGGCTCGGCCTGCCGGGCATGCCCGGCATGGAGTGGCTCGGTGCGGCGCTGTTCGGAGCCTGTTCTGTGATCGGCCTGTGGACGGCCAATGTCATGGTCCGCGACGGCAGCGGCACTCCGCTGCCGCTTGATACCGCGAGGCATCTCGTGGTCTCGGGACCGTACCGGTACGTGCGGAACCCGATGGCGATCGGCGGCTTTGGCCAGGGGATCGGTATCGGGCTGTGGCTGGGATCGCCGGGGGTGCTGTGCTACGTGGCCGTCGGCGTGGCGATCTGGCAGTGTTTGGCCCGGCCGTGGGAAGAACGCGATCTGGAGATGCGGTTTGGCGACCGGTATCGGAGGTACCGAGACGCGGTCCGCTGCTGGCTGCCGCGACCGCGTCCCTACATGGAGCCACGTGAGACGGTCGCGGATGACCAGCCGGGGCCGTGATCGACACCGACGGTCCGCGGCCGGCCCGGTTGTCGGCCGACAGGCCGTGACAGCATCCGGCAGCGGGCGCGAGGGGAGATTGGTTCCCAGCCTGAAGTGAGCGAGATAGGCCCCCTGCCGTCCCTCTCCCCAACGTCCGATAATGTCTCTTATGTCCGGTTCGGGCCAGGGGGTTTTGGTGCCGTAATTCCTGCGGCCGATCTTCCCTGCTCCGGCCGCGTCTGGCGGCTCGCGGGTCGCTCGGGCCGTCGCCTCGCCACCGCCCTCCGCGTCGCTTTGATCAACGTCCCGGGAGGAGCGATTGGGCGCCGACAGGATACCGTTGCGGCGCGGCCGGCTGCATCTGGGCGGGCTGCATCGGAACCTGCTGCGGCTGGCCGAACGGTTGTGGCGTCGCGAAGACGCTTGCCGTCGGACGCGTCGGAGCCGCGTTGTATCCGGCCGGCACCGGCCCGCTGGCCTGGGGCCGCGGCGCGAACCATGCGGTTGGTGCCGCCCCTCCGGCCGCCGGCCCCTGCCCCGCTCCCGGGGCCGTTCCCGTCCAGGCGGCCGCCGACGTCACGCCGTCCCACATGGCCCGCAGCTGCCCCGGCTGGCCGGCGAGCGCTGCGGGCTGCCCGGCAGCCGCGGCCGGCGGGCCCGGCATCGTTTGGAACTGCTGCTCGAACTGCTTGACGAACGGTCCCACTGTCTCATGAAGCTCCTTCGGCAGGTATGTGTCGGCGCGAACGATCAAGTTCGCCACCAGTCGCCCGCTCTTGCTGGCCACGATCTGCTGGCGGTAGTTGGGGGCGAGGGTCACGGTGAAAAACGTGATCACGATGCACAACAGCGCCCCCTTGGCCAGGCCGAGGAGCAAACCCAGCTGGTGGTCGAACGCCGACAGGTGGACGGCGTTGATCGCCCCGGAAATCATGCGAAACACGATCCAGACGGCGAGCGAACTGCCCACGTAGAGCGCCAGCATCGCGGCGAATCGGTTCCAGGGCGCCTGGTTGCCGAAGGAAGGCGCGACCGCCGGGCCGAAGCGGAAGGCCACGTAGGTGCTGACGGCGATGCCGGCGATCCACGCCAGCTGCCAGACCATCCCCTTGAAATAGCCGAGGACCGCTGCGCCGGCGAGCACGCCGAGCATCACGAGGTCGTAGCCTTCGAGCGACACGCAACCCTCCGAAACGCCGGGGACAACGAGCGAACAGAAACCAGTCCGTTGCGGGCCGCCGGGGCCAGCCCAGGGGGACACAGCCGCCGGTCGGCGGATGATCCGCCAGCGGATCGGCGGCGGCGGCGGAGTGTAGAGGCCCGTCGGCATGGAACAAGGGCAAACGGCCTGCGCAATAGGGAGAGGGAGTGATATGGATCGGCGAGCCAGAAGAAATGCGATCCATTCCATGCATCCATTCCATCTCGCGCATTCGTTGTATTGCCCTCAAGC
>JBIJCD010000230.1:0-6094 GCA_044344895.1 Pirellulales bacterium
TCCTCGCCTCCGCTCTCTCCATGCCGGCTGCGCTCCGCCATCCTGGCTGCGCTTGCCGCCAAGGCCGGCTCTCGGGGCACGGGCAGCCCCTCGCGGTAATCGGGGATCGGAATGCGTGGTGGCGGTGCTTTCCGTGGATGTGTTTCCGTGTTTTCTGCAGCACACCGTCGCATCTGATGCTGAGGAGCCGGTCGGAGGCACGCGCAGGAGTCGGTGAATTTTGCGACTCAGAGACAGCGGACCATCGTCCCTGAGTCCACCGTAGCAAAATCCGCCGGCGACGAGCATGCCGCAGCCGGCGAACCAAACCGCGTAGGGCCCGGCCATCGGCCCAAAAGGACGGGTGAAAGCAGTCCGCGTTTCGACGCCGGGCTACCGGTTGATGTGCACGACCGTCGCTGGCGGAAAACCGTTGAAGTGGGTCGAGCTGGCAGCGGAGTAGGCGCCGATGTTTTCGCTGTAGAGATACTCGCCCAGCTGCAGGTCGGGCAGCTGCTCCGCGAGGCTGATCGTGTCGAGCGCGTCGCAGGTGGGGCCGAAGACGGCGCAGAGCTGCGTCGCCCCCTTCTTGAAGCTCTTCATGTGGTAGGTGCAGTGGTCGAAGATCACGCCCGAGTAGGTGTGGTAGACGCCGTCGTCGACGTAGTAGCAGAGCTTGTCGTTCCGCATTGCCTTGCCGATGATCTTCGACACCGCCGAGCCGGCCGAGGCCACCAGGAAACGGCCCGGCTCGGCCAGGATCTCGATCTCCTTGGGGAAGAGCCGGTCGAGTTCGTGGTTGATCTTCTTGGCGAGGTCGCCGAACTTCGGCACGCTCGAGTCGTAGGCTGCGGGGAAGCCGCCGCCGATGTCGAGCAGCTTGAGATTGAAGCCCTTGGTCTTGGCCTCGGCGAAGACCTCGGCACAGAGGTGGATGGCCTGGATGTAGTTCTGCGGGTTCGTGCACTGGCTGCCCACGTGGAACGAGAGTCCCTCGACGGTGAGGCCGTGCTCGTGGGCGTAGGAGATCAGGCCCACCGCCTCGCCTGGCAGGGCGCCGAACTTGCTCGACAGTTCCACCACCGAGCCGGTGTTGGGCACCCGCAGCCGCAGGGCGAGGCCGGCGTGCGGGGCGTGCTTGGCGATCTTCTTCACCTCCTCGTGGTTGTCGTAGGTCACGAGGGGCTTGTAGCGGTCGAGTTCCTCGAGCGTCTCGATCGGCTTGATGGGGTTGGCGTAGATGATCTTGTCCCAGATGAAGTCCTGCCGCTGCTTGGCGGGAAGCTTGGCGATGTTGCGGTGGACCGTGTGGAACTCCTGCATGCTCGCCACGTCGAAGCTGCCGCCGAGTTTATAGAAGGTCTCCACGATCGCTGGGTCGCTGTTGACCTTCACGGCGTAGTAAATCTGCACCCGCGGGAAGTGCTTGCGGAACAGGGCGTAGTTCTTCCGCAGCTCGTCGTGGTCGACGACGAACAGCGGCGTGCCGTGCTTCTTGGCGAGGGCGAGGAGCGTCTTCTGATTCATGGGCGGCCGGTCTCGTGCGGCGTCAGTCTCCGTCGGTCAGCAGGAAATTCTTGAACTGCCAGGGGTCGGTCGGGTCGATCTGCGGCCGGTTGTAGCCATGGAAGGCGCTCGAGTAGTGCTTCAGCGGCGTCCAATCGGAGGCGACCGAGATGAACTTGCCGAGGTAGGGCTTGGCGATGCCGAGGACGTAGTCGTGCGGCAGGTCGTCGGGCAGGAGCACGCCGCGGGCGGGGTTCTCGATCATCCACATGCAGGCGGCAACGACGGAGATCGCCACCTGCATGGTGGTGGCGTTCTGGTGGGGCACGAGCCGCCGCGACTCCTCGATGGAGAGGTCGGAGCCGCACCACCAGGAGTTGAAGGGATGGCCCATCACGAGCGCCCCCAGGGCGTCGGAGCCGCCGGTGATCTCGTCGGTCATGATCCGCACCCGCGGCTGGAGGCGGTAGTCGTTGCCGCGGAGCTCCCACAGGCTGGCGATCGCCGCGTCACAGGGGCAGTAGGCGTAGTGCACGGTGGGCCGGTAGATCGTGCGGCCGTTGGGGTCGCGGACCGAGAGCTTCTCGGTGATGCTGAAGGCCTCGCCGTGGCGGACGACCATGCCCACGATCGTGGAGATCGGCACCCAGCTGACGACGAACGTGTTCATCCCCATGCGGGCCAGGCAGATCTGGCTCTGTGGGCCGTCGGGATGCTCGTACGCGAACGGAGGCAGCTCCTTTTCGTGGGTGCCCCAGCCCATCTCCGCGGTGGTCGTGCCCTCCTCGCGGAAACCCTCGACGCTCCAGGTGTTGACGAACTCGTCGACCTCCTTGGGCCGGTTCGAGATCTGCGTGTCGCGCTCGCTGCAGTGGATCACCTTCACGCCCAGTTCATGCGCGAGGTGGTTGAAAGCCCGGCTCGTCGCGTGCTGCCGGATCCGGTCGGCCTGCTCGCCGGTGAACTTCTTCTCCTCGAGGCAGCGGTTGGCGATGTCGAGCAGGGCATGCTTCGTGAAGTGGCTGATGAGGCCGGGGTTGGCGCCGTGCTCGAGCACGGCGGTGGGGCCCGGCGTGGGCCAGCCGGCGATCCGCTGGCGTAGGTTCATGTGCCGCCAGTAAAGCGTCAGGTGGGTCGGATGGGCTCCCTTCGCGTGCTCGTAGGGATCCCAGAGTTCGACCGACGTGTTGAGGTAGAGCACGCCGTGGTCGTGGCACCACTGCACGATCTCGCCGCAGTCGATGTTCCAGGCCAGGTCGATGAGCAGGTCACCGGCCGAGAGGTGGCGACCGAGCAGGTCGCCGAGGTTCTCGGGCGTCACCTTGTCGCGGACGAACGTGACGCCCTTCTCGGTCCACGGCCGCAGGGATGGCTCGTGGGGCTCGAAGTCCATGATCGTGACGTTCTTCGGCGGCACCTTGACGTGCTCGAGCAGGATCGGGAGCGTGCAGCGGGCGACGGCGCCGAAGCCGACGAACAGGATGCGTTTGTTGAAGGACACCATCGTGGCCACACCAGAATTCAAGGCGGGTGGAAGGCTTCCGCTGGCACGTGCGGGGTTCGAAACCGATCCCCTACGCAGGATCGGTGGCGAAGGTTCGGCAGTATATCCGCCGGACTGTCCGGGCGAATACAACGGCGGCCACTCACTCAGGCATCGTCGCCGACTCGCCGCCGTTCATGCTGCACATGGCGGCCCAGACGGCGCGGTCAATGCCGGCCGCGACGAACCGCATGCCGCCATCGCCGAGCGTCACGTTCGCGCCGGCAGGATGCTGCGAGAACATCTGGTCGCAGTGCCCCGCGGGATCGTTGGGCACATGGATGCCCCAAGGCTCGCCGGCGGCCGGGCCGCTGTGGCTGAGCACCAGGGCGGCGGCGTGCTCTGCCTGCGTGCCGGAGGACGGAACGGTCGGATGGCTCCAGCCACCGGGAACGACGCCGGCCCATGCTTTTTGCGAAAGGGCCTGGGAATGCTCACCGAGAAAGACGGTCTTGGAAAGCCCGTCGGTCACGGTCGCATGTGTGGTGCGGGAGTTGCGAAACAGCGGGCCGTTGGCGATGCCTTCCCAGCTGGCTCGCGGCGGCCCATCCCAGGGGTCTTCGTGGCCGGCGTTGGCAACGTAGTCGCTGCGACCGAGCGTCGCGCCGGATGCGTGGGGAGATCCGTCCTGCGCGAGCACGGCAAACGCTTCTCGCGGGCCCGTCGACGAGGGGCAGAGAAAGATCGAGAGCCGTCTGCCGACGATCGCACGATTCGTCGTGGCCGCGATGCCGGCCGTGAGATCGTAGGCGGTCACGGTGGCGGCCTCCTCGAGGAAGGGCGCGATGGCGAGGCCCCAGCCGGTGCCCGGGGCGGCGTCCCAGGTGTCGGGGTCGCGGGATGCGCTGGCGGTGTCGCCGCGATACCCCGCCGGAAACTGCCGCCGGCCATCGAGATGGGCGTGCAGAGCCAGGCCCAGCTGCCGCAGATTGTTGCCGCAGCTGGTGCGGCGGGCCGTCTCGCGTGCGGCCTGCACGGCTGGCAGCAGCAGTCCGACGAGCGTGCCCACGATGGCGATGACCACCAGCAATTCCACCAGGCTGAAGCCTTGGCGGGACGATGACCAGCCGGCGGTCGCAGGCGAGGAACGCATTTTGGAGGCCCGAAAAAAAGTTTTAGCCAACCCAAAAATTATCCGGGGCCTGGACCGCACTGTCAATGCCTCTCGCCACCCGGCCGCGACGAGCGGCCCTGGCTATGCTTGGGCATCCCCCGACACTGCGTGCCATGCATCCGCTCGTGCAACTGTCGCTGATCGGTCTCGCCGGTGCTGCGGGCACGCTGCTGCGCGTCGGCTGCACCGGCCTGGCGACCCGGCTGCTCGGCCCGGGGTTTCCCTGGGGCACGCTCGCCGTGAACGTGGCGGGCTCGTTCGCCTTCGGGGCGATCATGGGCTGGGTGCGGTCGCGGGACGCGCTCCCCGGAGACGTCGAGAAGGTCCTGCTCCTCGGCCTGCTCGGCGGCTTCACGACCTATTCGAGCTACGCATTCCAGTCGCTGGAGCTCGTCGAAGGCGGGCGGCCGCTGGAGGCGGCTGGCTACATCCTCGGCACGAACCTGCTGACGCTGGCAGCGGCCTGGGCCGGCCTGCGGGCGTTCGCCGGGGCGTGACGTCGAGCGGGCCGTGGCTCAGGGTGTCGCGATCGCCCGGCCAGCCGCCTCGGGCCAGAGCGCCGTCGGGAGTTCCACGACCCACAGGCAGGTTCGCGGTGTCGCCGGCCGTGCGTCGTCTGCAGTGCCCGTCTGCGACGGATCCTTTCCAGGCGAGCTGCCGTGAACGCCGAAATCATTGTCGTTGACGATCACCACGTGACGGGCGTCGAGCAGGGCTATCCCCTCCAGTTTGAGCGGCGGCGCGTCCTGCGGGTGCTTGCGGTAGACATCATCAGCCATCCTCGGCAGGCACTCGGCCAGATCGGCAATCAGCCGCTTGCCCACCGGCGCGATGCCGGCCGCGCGGAGGTCGGCGATCTGTTCGAGAGCAGGCTGGTCGGCCGAGGAGCCCTCCTGCCGGCCGAGCGTGTTCGTCGCGGACTGGAGCGAGCAGGCATAGAGCCGGGCGAGGCCGCCGTCGGCCTGCTCGAGCACGAGCAGCGACCCCGCGTCGATCGCGGCGATGGCGCAGAGCTTGCCGTCCTCCGGGGCCGCCCCGCGGTCCAGATATCCGGCGGCCGTCGGATCGCCGAGACGGTAGAGGTATTCTGCGACCGGCTTGCGGGAGGCGACGTCGAACGCCAGCAGCCGCACGTTTCCGGTCGCCTTCGCGGCCTTGGGAATGGGGTGCTCGAGCGGGCTTTGCAGGAGGAGCCAGAGCCGCGACTGGTCGGGGCTGACGGCGATCGCCTCGAAGCCGCGGTTGTCCTTTCGCGATCCGTAGGCCGCGGGCAGCACCTCGTGCACGGCCATGCCGGCGCCCGGAATCGACTGGCCCATAGGCACGAACCTCGCCACGGCGCGGCCGTCGGACGTCACCTCGAGCAGCGACGGCCGATACTCCTCGGCCACCCAGAACGTTCCGTCCCGCATCCGCACGAGTCCCTCGCAATCGATCCCGTCCGGGTCGGGCGGTATCGTGCTCGCATCGGCGGGGTCGAGAATCGGCTCGTCGCGGCCGACGCCGTTGGGCCGTCCGGAGAGGGGCTCGCCGGCCCGGTCCGCCAGCGGCAGGATCGTGGAGACGCCGGCCGCGGCGGTGTCACGGGCGGCCGAGTCGATCTCGAGGGCGATGATCGAGGGCACGAAGCTGCGGTCGAGCAGCGTGCGCCGCTTGCCGGAGCTTGTATCCAGCGTGCCGTTGGGACCGCGATCGGTGATCGCCCAGAGTCCGAGGCGGCCAGGGCGGTCTGCGTGCGGCCGGCCTTCAGCAGCACTGCCCGCGGTCGTCGGCGTCGGGGCGAGGTCGCTGATGCCCCCGAGCAGGGTCGTCGTCCGGCCTCCCGCGCCGGATAGCGGTACGGCGGGCAGCGTGTGCACGGCGACGATCCGACCGGCAGGCTGCTCGGCCCGGGCCGCCGGCGCAAGCGACAAGACAAAAGTCGTCGCCGAAACGAGCCAGGCCGCGGCCGC
>JBIJCD010000231.1:0-6087 GCA_044344895.1 Pirellulales bacterium
TGGCAGTGTGCCGTCGGCGGCCGGCTTGCCGCGGACTCGAACGCGAAACGTGAATCGGCCCCGCGAGTACATCTGGCTCGCCGGAAACGCGGCGGCGTTGGCAAGGAGCAGATCGTTCTCAAACTTGTCAAGGGGGCCCGGCTTGAACGGATAGATGGCGGGCCCGAAGACGGCTTTGTTCATGGGGCGGCCGAGGAACGAGTTTCCCTTGAGCTCCATGATCTCGCGGCGGTTACGGAACTCCAGCTCCGTCATCGGGTGCGCCACGTTCTTCACGAAGTCGAAGACGTGGTCCTGTGTGGCACGCGACGTGTGGCAGGCCTCGCCTTCGAAGAAATAGTGCAGCGGGTTGCGCGGCGTCTCGATGAAGGGGGCGAAGACCTCGAGCGCCTCGAGGGCCGCCATTTTGAGGCTCTCGAGATGGTTCTTCGTGAGGGGGTTCGCGGCGGCGTCGTTTGAGAAGCCCGCTTTCTCGACGGCGTCGTCTGGCACGCCTTGATCGCGAGGGAAGTCGCGGACACTCGCCCCCGCGCCGACGAGTTGCAAGAGCGAGCCATTGAACTCGCGGCTCGTCAGCCGCCTCGGCACGTGGCGGGATGTCATGTTCCGCAGCCGCGTGCGCTCCAGTTGCAGCCCGTCGTCGACCCATGCCGAGATCATCGCCACCTCGGCGGCGGCAAGCGGAGCGGCCTCCGCGGGCGGCATCTTCCCGGAGGAGACCATCCTGCTGATCTTTTTCCACACGGCCACCTCATCGACCTCGTCCATCGAGCCGTCGAGCGTCGTCACGACGATTCCGGCCTCACGGCTCTCGGCGTCGTGGCAGGAGGAGCAGCCGCGGGCAAGAAGCGGGCCGATGCTGTCGCGGAACCACCCGGCATGCCGCTGCCCAGCGTCCGTCGCGGTCGGCTCGGACGCCGGCAGGTACGTTGCGACCACCACACAGAGCGCCGAGATGATGGCAACGCGGTTCATGGCTCGATCCACTGCGAGTAAAAAACGCAGGAAGCCTCTTCGGGAATTAGTACCAGAAAACTTGTTTGAGGACACAAGAATGCGGCAAAGAACTGTTTTTCATAGCTGGCGAATTGGTCGATGCTCTCCAGGAGTGGTAAAATCCGACTGCCATGACCAAACGAGCCCCAGTTCTCTCTCCGGCCGTTACCGAACTGTTCGCGCGGGTTCGCGATCCCCGCGACGTGCTGGGGCCGATCGCAGTGCTGCCCGGTGTGATGTTCTTCATCAAGGACGCCAACTATCGCTATGTGGCGATGAGCCCGGCGATCCGCGAGGCCGTCGGCCTGTCCGCGGACGATGATCCGGCGGGCCGCACAGATTTTGACCTCTTTCCGCCGCTCATCGCCGCGAGCTTCCGCGCGAACGACCGCCTCGTGATCGAGGAAGGGCAGACGCTCCTCGATGAGGTGCATGTCGTGGTCGCGCGGAACCGCGGCACGCAGCTCGCGTATTCGAGCAAGTGGCCGATCCGTGGCGATGATGGCGCAATCGTCGGCCTCGTCGGCACAAACCGGCCGCACGAGTCGTCTGGCGGGGGCGACGTCGGCGACGCTGCGTCCCGCATGCTGCCTGCCATCACCCGGATGGTCCGCGACTACGCGATGCGGCTGCCTATCGGAGAGCTCGCGGCCGCGTGTCGGTTGTCACCGAGCCGGTTCATGTGGCTCTTCCGCGAGCAGATGGGCGTGACGGCCCATCAGTTCCTGGAAAAGGTGCGAATCACCGAGGCGGGTCGGCTGCTGCGGACGACGAGGCTCCCGATCGCAGACGTGGCTGCGGCGTGTGGTTTCTACGACCACAGCGCGTTCGTGAAGCGGTTTCGGCGGCATACCGGCCTCGCGCCGCTGGCCTACCGCAAGAGTGGTCATGCTCGTCTCGAGGGAAGTCTGGCGAAGGTCGTAGATCGCCCGACGGCGTCGGAATGAGGCATCCAGGCGCAGATGACGGACCACCTGCGACGCATCCAGCGTCAGCTTCCCGAGGCCCGCATCGTGCTGACGGAGTTTCAGTCGATGGGCTATCCGGAGATCAACGGGCGAATCCGGACGCTCGCAGCCGAGATTTCCGGCGTGGCATCGGTGGATACGACCGGCATCCCGCTCCGTGATCAGAACCACTGGGGGTACGCGGGCTTGAAGATGGTGGCCGATCGGCTGATCGACGCGAGCTTTCCGGTTCGCTGACCCGATCCTGCGCGGTTCCCGCGAGCCTCACGCCGCGGGCGGTCCGGAGTGCCACGGTCTCAGTGGGGCCGTGCATGGCGATCGCGTCGTCGCCGCCTTCAATCCCGCATCGTCAGTTTCCCGGCCGCGGTCCCCGCCGCCCCGCGTGACGATCGCGCCGTCAGGCGATCCGCCAGGTGTGAGTTTTTTTGGAAGTCGCCGTTCATTTTTGCAAAAGGTTTGGTGACGCCCTCAGGAAATGGCAGTCGATAAGCCTCTTGGAGGGTTGGTATACTATTGTCTGACGGTTGATCAGATCGGAATCTTCCGCGGGACGCCCGTCCCGCCTGCCTGGGTTCCGTGTCGTGTGATGCGGCGGAACGTGCCGCCCCGCAGGACGATCCCCTGCCTGGCCAATCGCCGCGCGTGCTAAGCCCTTCGGATCGGTGCCCCACCTGATCCACCCGTTTTGTAGGCGAGAGGTGCGGTCGTATGCGGCTCGACGGCTCCCGAACCGTTGTGGCGTGGATCGCGGTCGTCGCTGCGGTCCTGGTCGTGATCGCAGCCGCGTCGCCGCCCGCGACGGGAGTGGCTGCCGATGCTCCCGCCGCCCCCGCCGCCCGCGCGAGCTTCGTCAACGACGTGATGCCGGTGCTCACGAAGGCCAGCTGCAATTCAGGCCCCTGCCATGCGAAGGCGGGCCTCGGTCAGAACGGCTTTCGGCTCTCCGTGCTGGGCTTCGAGCCGGCCGAGGACTACGACCACATCGTCAACGAGGCCCGCGGCCGCCGGATCTCGGTGGGCTCGCCCGACGACAGCCTGCTGCTCATGAGGGGCTCGACCCGGCGTCCGCGGAATACCGGGCGATCCGCCGCTGGATCGAAGAGGGCGCCCCGCCTCCCTCCGCCGACGAGCCGGATGTCGCGTCGCTGGTCATCGAGCCGGCTTCGGCGACGGTCGTCGCGGGTGCCACGCAGCGACTCAAGGTGACCGCCACGTTCAGCGACGGGACCAGCCGCAACGTGACCCCCGTGGCGGTCTACGAGTCGAACGACCCGGCCCGCGTGGAGGTCGATCCCGACGGCACCGTCCACGTGCAGCAGGTGACGGGACGGGCCACCGTCATGGTCCGCTACCAGGGGTTGGTCGGGGTGGCGTCGTTCGACATTCCCGCCGGCCCGCCGTCTCCGATGCCCGCACCGCGGAACTTCATCGATGAGCTCGTCTTCGAGAACCTGGCGGCGCTGGGCATTCCCGTCTCCCCCGAGTGCGACGACGCGACGTTCCTTCGCCGTGTGTCGCTCGACGTCACCGGCACGCTCCCCACGGCGGAGAGGGCCGCCGCGTTCCTCGCCAGCCGCGAGCCAGCCAAGCGGGAGCGTCTCGTCGAGGAGCTCCTGCAGAGCCCCGAATACGCCGACTTCTTCGCCAACAAGTGGACGGCGATCCTGAAGAACCGCCGCGACGAGTCGAGCGACCTGCTCTCCAACTTCGCGTTCCACTCCTGGATCCGCGGCAGCCTGTTCGCGAACAAGCCCTACGACCAGTTCGTCCGCGAGTTGATCGGCGCCACCGGTGCGGTGGCAGCCAATCCGCCGGTCGCCTGGTACAAGCGGGTGAAGGAGCCGAAGGAGCAGCTCGAGGACGTGGCCCAGTTGTTCCTCGGCGTGAGGATGCAGTGCGTCCAGTGCCACCACCACCCCTTCGAGCGGTGGAGCCAGGACGACTATTACGGCCTGGCCGCCTTCTTCAGCCAAGTGGGCCGCAAGCCCACCTCCGTCCGCAACGAGGACGTGATCTTCCACAAGCGCGGCGTCGCCGCCTTCACCAATCCCCGGACGTCGTCACCGATGCGGCCCGTCGCCCTCGGCGACGAGGCCGAGACGATCGCCCCCGACGAGGATCCCCGGCTCGTTCTGGCCGACTGGATGGCCGAGCCGTCGAACCCCTTCTTCTCGCGGGTGCTCGTTAACCGCTACTGGAAGCACTTCTTCGGCCGCGGGCTGGTCGAGCCCGAGGACGACCTGCGCGACACCAATCCGCCGAGCAACCCGCGGCTGCTGACCGCGCTCGCCGAGCACTTCGTCGCCTCGAAGTTCGACCTCAAGGAGCTGGTGCGGACGATCACGCGGTCGCGGGCCTATCAGGCCGCCGATGCCATCGACGGCAACGAGGCCGACGTGCAGAACTTCTCCCACGCCTACGCCAGGCGGCTGACGGCGGAGGTGCTGCTCGACTCCATCGACCGCGTCGCCGAGTCGGCCACGTCGTTCGCCAACCTGCCGGCCGGCACCCGGGCCATCTCGCTGCCCGACAACAGCTACAACGGCTCCTCGCCGTTCCTGAAGGCGTTCGGACGGCCCGACAGCCTGAGCGTGTGCGAGTGCGAGAGGTCGCAGTCGCCGAGCCTGACGCAGAGCCTGTTCATGATCAACGCGTCCGAGATCAAGGGGAAGCTCTCCTCGGCGGGCGGCCGTGCCGCTCGATACGCCCGCGAGCCCCGCCCCGACTCCGAGAAGATCCACGAGCTCACCCTGGCCGCGCTCTCTCGGGAGCCGACCATGCAGGACCTGCTCGTCGCCGAGGCCTATCTGGCCGAGGCCGGCGTCGGCAAGGCCGCCGAGGCGGCGCGGAAGGAGCGGTTCGAGGACCTGATCTGGGCGATCATCAATACCAAGGAATTCGTCTTCAACCATTAGCAGGCGACGAGTGTCGGCCCGCCGCCGCATGCCAGGGCGGTGCGCAGATCACTCGCACCATGGCCACCGAAAGGACACCGATCATGAGCAGAGAGACCGAACCCGCCGCCATGCGGCGCTGTGCCGGCCCGGGAAGTCGACGGCACTTCCTCCAGTTTGGGTTGGCCGGATTCGCGGGGCTGTCCCTGCCGGACATGCTGCGGCTGCGGGCCGAGCATCCCGGCGGCGTCTCGCCCTCCTCGACGGCTGTGATCATGGTCTGGCTGCCGGGCGGCGTCTCGCAGCTCGATACCTACGACCCCAAGCCCGAGGCGTCGAGCGAATACCGCGGCCCGTTCCGCACCATTCCGACGAAGATTCCCGGGGTGCATTTCACGGAGCTGATGCCGCGGCAGGCGGCCCGCGCCGACAAGATCGCCACGGTGCGGTCGATGACGCAGACGGCGCCGGGCCATCCGGCGGGCACGCTGCAGCTGCTCTCCGGCGACATGGCGACGCAGGACAAGCCGAAGTCGAAATACCCGGACTGGATGTGTGCGACCAACTATCTCCGCTCCCAGCACATGTCGCGGACCAATCCCCTGCCGCGGTACGTCACCATCAACGGCGGATATCCCGGCCCGGCCTACGTGGGCGACGCCTACCAGCCCTTCGCGGTGTCGGGCGACCCGAGCCTGCCGAACTTCTCAGTGCCCAACCTCGGCATGTCGGGGCAGGCGGAGATCGCCAGGCTCGACCGTCGGGCCACACTGCGGCAGCGGCTCGACCACATGGAGCGGACCGTCGACCGGCAGCTCCAGCTCGACGCGCTCGACCAGTTCGAGGCCCAGGCGATGATGCTCCTCACCGATCCGAGGGCCAAGGACGCCTTCGATCTCTCGCGCGAGGACGACACGACACGCGATCGTTACGGCCGCAATTCCTGGGGCCAGCAGCTGCTGATGGCGCGGCGGCTCGTCGAGGCCGGCGTCGACATCGTGACCACGAGCCTCGCCGGCCCGCTCTGCGGCCGCGGCGGCAACTGGGACGATCATGGCTTCCAGTGCAACATCTTCGAGTCGATGCGGTACCGGGCCGACGCCTACGACCAGGCGGTCGCGGCCCTGATCGACGACATCCATGACCGCGGGCTCGACAAGCGGGTGCTCGTCGTCGTGACCGGCGAGTTCGGCCATACGCCGAAGATCAGCTACGGCACGAGCACGGGC